>DILZ01000018.1:1817-15481 GCA_002425305.1 Ruminococcaceae bacterium UBA5579 | reverse complement strand
ACGCTCCCTGTGGCTTGCCTGTGCTTAAAAAAGCCGTGACGCTTTCGGCGTTGATGAGGTACTTCCGACCTGCACGGACGGAAACAAAGCTGCCATCTCCAACGCACGCGCGAACAAAATGAACAGGGAGTTTGAACCGTTCCGCTGTCTCGCGAACGGTGAGCATAGTTGGTATTGTCAAATTCTCAACCATTGCCGCCTCCCCCTCTCAAATACTTTGCCACGCCATTCAACGCAGATCTCGCCGTTTTAATACGGTGCTTCTGTTGCTGATAATACATAAGAGCTTCGCTCTCATTGGTGGGCATAAAATATCCGCCGCGCCCCCAATCGGAGCAGATCGGAGCACCCTGTTCGCGTTCACGCTGAATGAGCGCACGCAATTTGCGCGGGTCAATATTCAGCCGCTCGGACAACTCTCGCATAGCGACAGCGTTTGACCGTCCGCGTGGGATATACTCGATCAATTTCATAAATACCTCGCTTTCATCTTGAAAAGCACCGCCGTATGTGTTATAATAACAGTGGAGCTTATTCAACCTAATGTCTGTGGTTAGAGTTCCGTCTTGCCGTTCGGTGTTCCAGCACCGGGCGGCTTTTATTTTGCGCTGGTGTCGCTGTGCTGTTCGGCAGCAAGTTCGGCAATAATGCCCTTGATCTGTGCTTTTTTGTCGGTCGGCAGTTCGCGACGAAGCAAGCGCGTCATAGTTGGTTCAGACACGCCTAATTTCTCCGCAATTGCGTAAAGGAAAACTCCTGATTGTTTTGCCTCCGCTCGAATGTCGGCATTACACATACATTCACCCCCCCATTTTAATTCTTTGAAACAATGATTGACAAAAGGCTAAAAACGTGGTATAATGATTATGATGATTTAAATTTGTGGCTATGGCTATATTGTACCACGTTTTAATTTCGCTGTCAATACAATGCCACAAATTCAGTTCAAAAATGTATATTTTCTTTTGGAGGTTAAAAGCGTGGAAGTGAATTGTGTTGAAATCTTTGGGAAAAGATTAAAAGACTTACGAACAAAGAAAGGCTTATCGCAAAAACAATTAGGTGACGCAATAGGCATATCCAAAAGTACAGTGGGTTCTTATGAATGTGCTGAACGTACTCCAGACATCGAAATACTTGCTAAAACTGCAAAATATTTTGATGTATCTCTTGATTATCTTTTGGGGAATACAACAGCCGAAAAAAAAGAAAACTCCTATGCTTGTGATAATTTGGGGCTTTCCGAAATATCAGCCGAAAACATCAGAGCCATAACTAGGAGCGGCGACAACGTTAATATACTGCTTGAACGTGATGAGTTCAAGAGTATTGTAGAACTTCTGAACAAAATCAAGACCATAACCGTCGGACAGCGTTACTATGATGAGAGAATTATCCCTAACATTGAAAACAACTATTTATTAGGCAGTTTGTTTAATAATAGCGAATTTCAAGCTCATAGCAAACTACTTTCTTACATCAAATACGCGACAACGCAGATAATCGAGCGTCAATTTAGTGGAGATATGTTAATAAGCAATTCTATGATTGAATCTCCAGAAAATTGTGACGAGCTTTATAAAGAAAGGCTGGTTCTTACAGAATATAAATTAACAGAGTTTGTATTTAGAACTATGATTAACGATATAAAGAACGACAAAACAGCAGATAACGAAAATTTTAATGAGTTTGATGATCAAATAGGCGATAATCTTGATTATTTGCTTTTAACTCTTCAAAGCAACTTAGAGGACGCTCCAAACTGTTACACAGGGGATAAACTCGATAAAAGAAAGCATGAGATACAAGAAGATATTGAACTTCTTGGTAAATTTATCAGGTTCTATAATGAACATTACAGAAAGGACGGTGATCCGAATGGCTAACATCACCCCGCGCCGCGACAAGAACGGCAATATAACTTCGTACACAATCCGAGTATATCACGGCTACGACAGTAGCGNNCGGCTCAAACCGTTTACAACATCCTACAAGCCTGAAAAGGGAATGACCGCGAAACAGGCTGAAAAAGCCGCTCAACGATTCGCGGACGAGTTCGAGAGCGAGTGCCTGCACTTCGGCGAGGCTAATTCAAGTGTGCGGCTCGCGGATTTTGTTCCGAAATACCTTGAAATCGCAAAGCAGACGCTTTCCCCCGCAACCTATGAATTCTATAGGCTGAAAATCGACAGCTTGATAAAGCCCGCTCTCGGACATCTGAAGCTCAAAGACATCAACCCCTCGCACATTCAACGGTTTATAAACCGGCTTNNAGCGGAGCGGCTTGCCGAACGAGCAAGGGGAAACGCTCTCGCCGTCTACCGTTCGCCGCTATTTGACGGTGTTACAGTCGGTATTCAAGCAAGCTGTTAAGCTGGGGCTTATCTCGGACAGCCCGGCAAAGGTCGAACGTCTTACGCTGCCGAAAGCCCAAGCCCCTAAAATCGATATCTTCACCAAGCAAGAAGCCGCTCAAATGTTGGCGGCTCTGGAGAACGAGGATTTACAGTTCCAGACGCTGATACAGCTTGCGATCTTCACCGGAGCGCGGCGCGGAGAGCTTGTGGCGCTTAAATTCTCCGATGTAGACTTCGAGCAAAGCAAAATCACAATTGAGAGAGCGGCTTACAAGATTAAGGGGCAGCCGCTCGCTACCAAACCGCCGAAGGACTACGAAACACGCACAGTTACGATAAACGAAAGCTGCATTGAACTCTTGAAAATGCTGAAAGCCGAGAAAATATCCGAAAGTCAGCGGCTCGGCTCTCAATGGATCGGCGGCAATTGGGTTTTCACTCAATGGAACGGTGAGATGATGAACCCAATGACACCGACAAAGCAATTTTCAAAGTTCCTCGACCGGAACGGACTAAAGCACCGGAAATTTCATTCTCTGCGGCACACTTCGGCTACCTTGCTGCTTTATGCCGGAGTGAATATCAAGCAAGTACAAGGGCGGCTCGGTCACGGCGATATCGAGACCACGAACAAATACTTACATCTGATCGAAGAGGCAGACGTTGAGGCGGTGAACAAGCTGGACATTATGCTGCTTCCGAAATCGGACAAAACAGAAAAGAAGCAAGGCATTTCATAAAAATAAGCCGCTCGGCATTTCCCATTTTTAGGAAATTCGAACGGCTTGATTTTATCGTTTCGTTAAGTCTTGTTTAATATCGTTTTTCGGCAATGGCGCACAAATAGCGCACAAAAATAATTTGCAGATAAAACAAAGCCGTTCGCGAAATGCTCACAAACGGCTTTGCTGTGCGATTTTTTCTGGTCTGAGTGACAGGATTTGAACCTGCGGCCTCTACCACCCCAAGGTAGCGCGCTACCAATCTGCGCCACACCCAGATTTCCAACATAAAATATTATAACACATAGCGTCGGATTTGTCAAGGGGTTTTTGAAAAAAATAAAATGAAAGTAACAAAAAACGGAAAAGCCCTTGACTAATCGGGAAAAAAGTATTATAATAGAAAGGTATAGGTGAAAAATCGGCAAAAAGCCGTTTAATTTGAAGTCAGAAAGAAACGGAGTGAAAGTATTTGAAGAGCAAAATAGGAAAGCCCGCGTTCTTTGTCGTGTTTATCCTGATCATTGTGTTTACGGTGCTGTCCACAATGGGCATAAGCTACTATAACGGCGATATCAAGCGTTCATTAATATGGGGCATCGACGACATACGTTGGGGAATGGATATAAGAGGCGGTGTTAACGCGACGTTCACCGTACCGGAGGATTACGCAGCGGATCACGAGATAACCGACAGCGACCTCTCCGCCGCGAAGTCCATTTTGGAAACACGTCTGGTGAAAAAGAACATCAACGACTATAACGTCTATGTTGACGGGACTACCAAAAGCGTTATCGTACAGTTCCCGTGGCAGAGCGACGACACCTCGTTCGACCCTCAGCAGGCGGTTCGAGAGATAGGCGAAACGGCGCTGCTGACGTTCCGTGAAAAGCACGAGGTCGACGAGGAAGGCAAGCCCAAAGGTGAAACCAAAGACAACATCATTTTGACGGGCGACCAAGTCGCGAGAGCCGTCGCAAGCTACGAGCTTAAAAACAACAACAGCGGTCAGCGCGAGTGGGTGGTAAAGCTCCAGTTCAAGGATGAAGGCAAAAAGGCGTTCGCGGACGCTACGGAAAAGCTCTCCTCAACTGAAAATATCATCGCGGGAACAAACATTATCTCCATATGGATGGACGATGAGTGCATAAGCTACCCGTCCGTCAGCGCAAGAATCAATGATGACACCTGCCAGATATCGAACAGCAGCTTCGACGAAACGTCGGCTCACGCTCTTGCGGACAAAATCAACGGCGGATCACTGCCGTTCAAACTGGAAAACAGCTCGCTTTCAACAATTTCTCCGATTTTGGGAACGGGCGCGCGCGACGCTATGGCGCTGGCAGGACTTATCGCGTTTGTTCTTATCGCGATATTTATGATAATCTACTACAAACTGCCGGGCTTTGTCGCAGTAATTGCGCTTACCGGACAAGTCGCGGGTATGTTCGCGGCAATCACTGGATTTTTTGGATTCAACGCCGCAAGCTCGCTTACATTGCCGGGTATAGCGGGTATCATACTCTCAATAGGAATGGGCGTTGACGCTAACGTTATCTCCGCAGAGCGTATCAAAGAGGAGATAAAGGCGGGACGCACGATAGACGGCGCGCTGAAAAACGGCTTCTCGCGCGGCTTTACGGCTATTTTGGACTCCAACCTCACGGTAATCATAGTAGCGCTTATCCTTTTGGCGGTGTTCGGAACGTGGTTCGGCGCGACCACGGAGGGCACGGTCTATTCGTTCGGCTACACGCTGCTGGCCGGCGTTATAATGAACTTCATTATGGCGTGCTGGGCAACGCGTATGATGACTATCGGACTTTCAAAGTTCAAGTGCTTCAGAAAAACGAGCGTCTACGGCGTCCGCAAGTCGGAGCTTGAGCATACCGATGTCGAAAAGGGCAAGGACACCGTTCACACCATTGCCGTAAAGGCAAAGACCGATATCGATTTTGTAGGCAAGCGCAAGATATTCGTTATCATCTCGTCGGCGGCATTCGCGCTGACGCTGGCGTTCTCGTTCATTATCGGAGTGAGCGTCGATATCCGCTTTAAAGGCGGTACGATCCTCACCTACTCCTATGAGGGCGACATCGACACAAACGCCGTAAAATCCGCCGTTGAGGCGTTGGGAACGCCCCGCGCGACCGTTACCACGGGAACGAGCTTTACGGGCGGACTTAACACGATAGTCGTATCGTTCGCTCAGGACGATAAAATGGACAACGAAATGCTGGAGCAGATCTCAAAAACGCTTACCTCGACGTTCTCCGAAAACGAAATCGAGAACATTGACACCACGAACGTTTCGGCGGCGGCAGGCTCGCAGTTCCTGATCTCGTGCGTGATAGCGGTATCCGTAGCGTTTGTGCTGCTGGTAATCTATATAGCGTTCAGGTTCAAGAAGATAGGCGGCTGGAGCGCCGGCGTTATCGCCATTATATGTCTGCTGCACGACGTTATTCTGACGTATGCAGTGTATGTGTTCGCGGGAATGTCGCTCGACTCCAACTTTATGGCGGTCATTCTGACGCTGCTCGGCTACTCCATCAACAACACGATCATCATTTACGACCGTCTGCGTGAGAACCGCGCAAAGCACGGCAGCAATATGTCCGACCGTGAGCTTGTTAATCTTTCGATAAATCAGACGCTCTCGCGCTCGATAATCACCACCGCGACGACCGTCACGGCTATGATCTCGATAGCGGTAGTTTGTCTGCTGCAAGGCGTTACGTCGATACTCAGCTTCGCTATCCCGCTTGCGTTCGGTATGCTGGTGGGCTTCTATTCCTCGCTCTGCCTCGCGGGTCCTCTGTGGATACGCCACCAGGAGCGCAAGGAGCGTAAGCGCGGCTAAACCGCATAATACAGCCGCCNNTCCCATGTATGGAAAGGGGCGGCTTTTAATATATTCTCAATTATACAATATCAATTTTTAAGCCCCGTATCGCTGCGGGGCTTGTTTTTTACAGATTGTATCGGACCTGCTGTATCAGCTTTCGGACGGTATCTTCGTCACGATCCGCATAGACGTCCAAAACAAATATGGGTCGAATGCGTCTTTGCATTTCCACTTTCTTCCGCAAATTCTCATCAGCCCCATAAGTATCAAGCATAACGGCGCAGAGCTCGTTATCCGTAATATCCATAAAGTCGGACGCTTCGTCAATGTAACCGGATTCATTGAAGTCAATGACGCCGACCTTTCCGTCGCTGTCTATAAAGATATTGCAGTCGCCCAGATCGGCGTGAGAAAAAACTCTTTTCTCTCCAAGCCCGCGCAGTGTGTCCGGCATTTCCCGCGTCATCAACGCGTCTATATCGGTAAGATCTTCCGCGTCAAGGTATTTTGCCAGCGTTTTTCTTGCTTTCGCGTATCTTGCCTGCCATACCTCGATAAGTTCGTCCAAAGGATACACTATTTCCGTTTCGGGCTTCAACGAATGAAGCTTCCGTAAAAACTCACCCAGCTGTCTGCCTATGGCGATACGTGACGCGTCATTCAGCGCATATTGCTCCAAAGAAACTCCCGGAACGCCGTAAATGCCAAGATAACTGTTATCCTCCGCTTTGAACGCCACACTTTGCAAATTGACTCCAAGGCTCTGCTTATTCAAATAGTCGAGGTTTTGCACTTCGTGAACATACGTTGTATCGGGACGCTTTTTGAACTTGAATACAAGCCTGCCCCCATCGATCACATACCCGCGGCTCATAAAGCCGTCATCACTAAAGCTTATCCTGTTTTCCTCAACTCCGGTAAGTTTTTTTATTATTTCAACTTCCGCAGTTAACAATTATACCACCTCTTTTATCGTATCGCCGCTGTCAGCAACAAATACGGCGGTTATTCGGTCGTGACCGACTTCGCAAGATTTCGGGGCTTGTCGGGATCGTTTCCGCGAAGAACGCTGGAATAATACGCGATAAGCTGCAAAGCGCACACCGTCGGCAGCGGAACGAGCATATCGTCCAGCTCCCCGAAATCAAGCTCCAGCTTGAGATCGACAGTGCCGTCCGCGAACGTCGTTCCCTTGCGGCACAGCGCGATGATATACGCGCCGCGCGCCTTTACCTCCTCCATATTGCTGATGGTCTTTTCGAGGACGTGCCGCTGCGTCGCTATCGTGATAACGGGGATATTCTGCTCTATAAGCGAGATAGTGCCGTGCTTCAGCTCGCCGGCGGCATACGCCTCCGAATGTATGTAGGATATCTCCTTGAGTTTAAGCGAGCCTTCAAGCGACAGCGCGTAGTCAAATCCGCGCCCGATAAAGAACAAGGTTTCCGTGTTGATAAGCTGCGACGCGGCAAACTGACACTCGTCCGAGTGTTCTATAACGCTGCGGATCGTCTCGGGCGTTTTTTCAAGCTGAGCCGTCAGGCGCTTCAGCTCGTTTTCGGATATAATTCCTCGCGCGTAGGCAAATCGGAACGCCAAAAGATACAGCGAAACTATCTGCACGGAATACGCCTTTGTGGACGCGACCGCTATTTCAAGACCCGCAAGCGTGTTTATGCAGATATCCGCCAGCCGCGCTATCGCGGAATACTTGACGTTGACGACCGCGAGGGTTTTCGCGCCGCGTGATTTGGCAAGCTCCAAAGCCGCTTTCGTGTCGGCGGTCTCGCCCGACTGCGACACCACGATAACGAGGTCGCCCTCGCCGACTATCGGGTCCATATAGCGGAACTCGCTCGCTATCTCCACCGCCACGGGAACGCGCGCCAGCTTTTCTATCGCGTACTTTGCCACTATCCCCGCGTACATCGCCGTGCCGCAAGCCGTTATGTACACTCTTTGGAAGCCGCGCAGCATATCATCGGTAAGTCCGATTCCGGTAAGGTCGGGAACGCCGTCTTTTACAAGGCTGTCAAGCGTTTTCTGCACGACATCGGGCTGTTCGTGTATCTCCTTGAGCATATAGTGCGGAAAACCGCATTTCTGCGCCTGCTCCACGTCCCATTCCGCTGTCTGAACGTCCTTTGTTACGGGCTTTCCGTGAACGTCAAAGAACCTCGTGCCGTCATTGTCAAGGCGGACTATCTCGTTGTCGTCAAGCAGAACGTATTCCTTTGTGTATTTCAAGAACGCGGGGATATCGCTCGCTATAAAGCCCTCGCCGCTGCCCATACCCACTATAAGCGGACTTCCGCGCCGCGCCGCGTACACTCTGTCGGGAAAGTCCTTGAAGATCATTCCCAGCGCGTAGCTGCCGCGAAGCTCCTTCAGAGTTTCGGTGATAGCGTGCAGCGGGTTGCGCTCCGCGTAATAGTAGTCCAGAAGGCAAGCCACCACCTCGCTGTCCGTCTGAGACAGGAACGTGTAGCCCTGCTCCGTGAGAAACTCTTTCAGCTCCGCGTAGTTTTCGATTATCCCGTTGTGGACTATCGTCACTCTGCCATTTGAGTGCGGGTGAGAATTTATATCGGACGGCTCTCCGTGAGTTGCCCAGCGCGTGTGACCTATCCCGCAATGCCCCGACGGCTTGCCCTCACGCTCCAGCTTTTCTCTCATCGCAGAGAGCTTTCCGCGTGTTTTAACTGTCTTTATCTCGCGCCCCTCAAACACCGCGATGCCCGCGCTGTCATAGCCGCGGTACTCCAGCTTTTCCAGACCGTCCATAAGGACGGAGGTGCAATCGCGATTTCCTAAGTAGCCAACTATTCCGCACATATTTATTTCCCCCAAAAGATGTATTTTTTGTATCTTCCCCGCNNGGGGAAGATACGCTGTTTTTTCGGCTTTCCCGGCTTAAGGCAGGGAAAACAGTGCTTTATATTTTACTCATTTCCCGATGAAACTATGCCCTTTTCCGCGTCTACGGTGACAGCCGTGCCGCTTCTGAGTATCTGCGCGGCGTTTTCCGCTCCCACGATAACGGGGATATCGAGCGTCATTCCGACGATAGCCGCGTGGCTTTCCGCGCCATCCTCTTCGGTGATTATGCCCGCCGCCGTTTTCATAACGGAAAGTATCGCGTTCGAGGTCTTTTCAATAACGAGTATCTGTCCCGCCTCAAAGCGCTCAAGCGCGTCCTCCTCGGAACTTGCGACGCACACCGGCGCGGTGACCGTGCCTTTTGTAACGCCTGTTCCCGTAACCAGAACATCGCCCACTATATGCACCTTCATAAGGTTCGTCGTGCCCGAAACGCCGAGCGGAACGCCCGCCGTTATAACGGTGAGGTCGCCGTTGTCGAGCAGACCTGCTTCCACCGCCTTTGACACCGCCTGATGAATAAGGTCGTCGGTGTTTGTTATCGTTTCCTCCGCCATAAGCGGGATAACGCCCCACGAAAGAGCGGTCTGCCGCCACGCCACCTCGCTTGTCGTGCAGGAGATTATCGGGCATTCGGGGCGGTAGCGCGAGATCATACGCGCGGTAGTTCCCGTTTTTGTAACGGTGATTATCGCCGTCGCGCCCAAGTCCATAGCCGCCGCTACGGTAGCGTGCGATATAGCCGAGGAAACGTTCACCGTGCTCGATTCCAAAGCGTAGAAACGATCTTTGTAGTTGATAGCCTTCTCGGTCGTTTCCGCGATAAGCGCCATCGTCTTAACGGCTTNNGTTTCGCCGGACAGCATAATGGCGCTCGTGCCGTCGTAAATAGCGTTCGCGACGTCGGTGGTTTCGGCTCTTGTCGGGCGCGGGTTGTGTATCATACTCTCTAGCATTTGCGTCGCCGTTATGACCTGCTTGTTCGCGTTGTAGCCCTTTTTGATGAGCATTTTCTGTATCTGCGGTATCTCCTCGAACGGTATCTCAACGCCCATATCGCCGCGCGCCACCATAATTCCGTCCGACACGCGGAGTATTTCATCTATGTTCTTAACGCCCTCCCCGTTCTCGATCTTGGAGATTATGCGGATATCCCCTCTGCCCTCTTCTTCAAGTATCTTCCGCACCGCGAGAACGTCGTCGGGGCAGGTCACGAAGCTCGCCGCAATGAAATCAAAGCCCTCACGTGCCGCGAAGCGGATATCGGATATGTCGACCTCGGAAAGATACGGCATCGAGAGCTTCACGCCGGGGATATTCACGCCCTTGTTGTTCGAGAGCACGCCGCCGTTCAGCACCGTACATATGATATCCGCCGTGCCGTCGGCGCTGCGTATTATATCCGAACAGCGAACAACCACGTTTCCGTCGTCAATAAGAATTTTCGTGCCCGCGTCGATATCGTTCGGCAGATCCTTGTATGTTATCGAAACACGGGAGCTGTCGCCCTCGACCTCGGCGGTCGTCAGCACGAACGTGGCCCCTGTCTTTATCTCGACCTTTTGGTCGTCCTTGAACTTTTTCAGGCGGACCTCCGGACCCTTAGTGTCAAGCAGCGTTGCAACGGGTCTTCCAAGCTCTCTTGCGACGCGCGTTATCCGGTCGTGGACGACCTTGTGACTTTCGTGAGTGCCGTGCGAAAAATTCTGCCGCGCGACATTCATTCCGTTCTCGATAAGCAGACGCAAAACCTCGTCGGTCTGCGTCGCGGGTCCCAATGTGCAAACTATCTTTGTTCTTCTCATATCCCGATCTCCTTTTCGCGGATCAATTTACTATCCTCTATTATAACCCATTCGGGAAAGATTTGTCAAGAGATTATCCGGAATTAAATTGTATGGCGAAGCCCACTTTCTTTGCCGCTTGCCGAATTACGGAAAGCATTAACACGACTGCAACCTGTCCGTCAAAACGTTGCAGAAAACCCAAAAAACACTTGCAATTATTAAGAATATATGGTATATTAAAACAACAAAATACATTCGAGGTGAAATTATGAATTTTTTGTCAATGCTGATTGCAGTGAGCGAGTCGGCGGCGTGGGAATCCCTTACACTTGCCGAAAAGATCGCTAAAGTCAATGACGCAATAGGCACGTTCGTGTGGACGAATATGGGACTTATTTTGCTGATCGGCGCAGGGATAATCCTTACCTGCGTCACGAAGTTCTTCCAGGTATCCCACCTTAAAACGTGGTGGACAAACACGATAGGCGGCTTGTTCTCGAAAAAGAGCAAGGCGCGCAAAAACAAGGAAAGCGGATCGGTATCGCAGTTTCAGGCGCTTTGCACGGCGCTTGCCGCGACTATCGGCACTGGAAATATCGCGGGCGTGGCTTCCGCTATCTGCATAGGCGGACCGGGCGCGGTGTTCTGGATGTGGATCGCGGCGTTCTTCGGAATGATGACGAACTTCTCCGAAAACATTCTCGGTATCTACTACCGCCGCAAGAACTCCGAAGGCGAATGGAGCGGCGGCGCAATGTACTACTTACAGGACGGCCTGGGCGGCTATAAGCACTGCAAGGTTCTTGGAAGAGTGCTGGCGGGTGCGTTCTCCGTGTTCGCGGTACTGGCGAGCTTCGGTATCGGCAATATGGGGCAGATAAACAAGATAGTAATAAACCTCGACAACGTTCTGCCCGCAAGCGTCGACCTCGGCTACATCGGCAATATCAAGCTGACGCACCTTATTATGGGCGTGGTTCTGATGATACTCGGCGGCTTGATAATCCTCGGCGGGCTTAAGCGAATAGCGTCCTTTGCGGAAAAGGTAGTGCCGTTTATGGCTTGCGCGTACATACTCGGCTGTCTTATCATCTTCTTTGCAAACATTACAAATCTCGGCGCGATTTTCGGCAGCATTTTCAAGTTCGCGTTCGGTATTAAAGCGGTGGCCGGCGGCGTAGCGGGTGTTACTATCAAGACGATAATCACGCAGGGCTGCAAGCGCGGCGTATTCTCAAACGAGGCAGGTCTCGGCTCGTCCGTAATGGTCCACAGCGCGTCCAACGTCCGCGAACCCGTAAAGCAGGGTATGTGGGGCATTTTTGAAGTATTTGCCGATACTATCGTTGTCTGCACTATGACGGCTGTCGTGGTACTGTCAAGCGGCAAGATCGATCTCAACACCGGAGCGGTGGCAGAGGGAACAAACGACGCGACGCTGGTAGCGGAGAGCTTTGGCGGCGTTTTCGGCTCGTTCGGCTCGATATTTGTCAGCGTTGCGCTGCTGCTGTTCGCGTTCACGACCGTAGTCGGTTGGTCGCACTACGGCGCAAAGTCGTTTGAGTATCTGTTCGGAACAAAAGCTGCAAAGGGCTACAAGGTATTCTTCGTTCTGATGATGGTTTCCGGCGCGATAATGACAAGCTCGCTTGCGTGGGAAATCTCCGATACGTTCAACGCGCTTATGATGGTGCCGAACCTTATCGGCGTTCTCGCAATGCTGCCGATAGTGATAAAGATTACAAAAAATTATGTTGATAGACGCATAAAGCACAAGAAAATAGAGCCTATGCTGTCGTTCGATCCCGCTATCCAGGCGGAGCACGCCAAAGATGTGGAGCTTGAGGAAAAAGAGGAGCAAGAGGCATTGCAGCAGGTCAATTCATAAAGATACCGCACAATTACTGCCCTATGGACGGTAATTGTGCGGTATTTCCTTAAAAACCGATCAAGAGGAGATTTGATTATGTATTGTGGAAAATGCGGCACACAGCTGCCTGACGGCGCAATGTTCTGCACCGAATGCGGAACGCCTCGCGGGAACATCACCCCCGCGCCCGTTGAGGCGGCGCAAGTTCCGACGCCGGTCGTTCCGGCTGCGAATTATGCTCAGCCGGCTGCTTCGCGCAAACGCACGGTCGGGCTTATCGTTACAATTGTGATCCTGTCGGTATTGCTTATCGGCAGGGGAATTATCCTGCTGAACCGTATCTACGCGCCAAAGACGGTGACAATATTGGGCGTGGAATATGATATTGCAACGACAACGGAGTTGAAATTGTACAACAGTGTAATAAGCAACGATCAATTAACAGAGATTGCAAAGCTTACCAATTTGAAAGAATTGTGGTTGTGGGACTGTCAAATAAGCGATATAACACCACTGGCAAACCTTACTGATTTGACGCGTTTGAACTTGTTTAAAAATCAAATCAGTGATATAACGCCGCTGGAAAAACTTCCCAATTTGACGCATTTGAATTTGTCACAAAATCAAATCAGCGATATAACGCCGCTGGCAAATCTTACTAATTTGACAAATTTGGATCTGCAGATGAATAAAATCAGCGATATAACGCCTTTGGATAAGCTTACCGATTTGGCGTTTTTGGGTTTGTCCCTCAATCAAATCAGCGACATAACTCCGCTGGCAAAGCTTACCCAATTAAAGGAATTGCTGCTGGGTGGCAATCAAAGCAGCGATATAACGCCGCTGGCAAAGCTTACCGATTTGACATATTTGAATTTGGGTGACAATCAAATCCGCGATATAGCACCGCTGGCAACGCTTACCAATTTAACACAGTTGTATTTGATGCAAAATCAAATCAGCGATATAACACCGCTGGCGAAGCTTACCAATTTGGATGAATTGTGGTTGTGGGACAATCAAATCAGCGACAGCGACATTAAAAGTTTGAAAAGCAAGCTGCCAAACTGTCATTTCCGGAGCTGATCTCGTTCAAATCCTATAACGGCAACGCCGTAAGCTTCGCAGTTAAAGCCGCACAAAAATAAACCGAAAGCCGATAAAGCTATTGACATTTCAGGGGAAATATGGTATTCTATA
>DILZ01000018.1:1571-1784 GCA_002425305.1 Ruminococcaceae bacterium UBA5579 | reverse complement strand
TTAATTTTAAGTAAAGATGAAAGAGGGAAGCGATAAATGGCTCAGGAAGCTATCAAAGAAATGAGAAGATCCGTAAAGGGCAAGATGCTGATATTGGTGGTCTTGCTTATGCTAATGCTGATCGTCAACGTTGTGCTGGGATTGTTTCTGCAATCAAAACAGGCGGAAAAGAATGTTGAAAATATGCTCACCGATAACCTTAACGGCAGCTAC
>DILZ01000018.1:864-1495 GCA_002425305.1 Ruminococcaceae bacterium UBA5579 | reverse complement strand
TACGATAATCCTCGATTCGTCGGGCAGTGTTGTTGCGTCGTATATAAAAACCGGCGTGATGCTTTCCTCGTACAAGGAATACGTCCAAAGCGCGGGAAAAAGTCAGCTGTATACCAACGCGTCGGGGAAAAGCGGCAACCGCCGTGTTTACGCGGCAAAAGGAATTGAAGGCTCGAACAATCTCACGCTGCTTGTCGCCGCGCCGTCCGGGGAATATTACAGCGGACTTATCACGGCGTTTTGGATAAATATCGCGCTTATCGCCGTTATGGGCGTTCTTGCGGTCATCGCGAACATATTCTTCTCGGGGAGCGTCACAAAGCCGCTGGGCAAAATACGCGCCAAGATAATCGATATGTCGCAGGGCAATCTTTCGGGCGCGCGTATAGACATAGACACGGATGACGAGCTGGGAGTGCTCGCTTCCGCGGTGAACTCGCTTTCCGATTACACAAACAATATAATCCGCGATATCGACTATACTGCGGAGGAGATAGCGAAAGAAAATCTCTGCGTTAAGCCGCAGGCGCAATACAACGGCGATTTCCTGCCGGTCAAGAAAGCGCTTGAGGATATCATAAGCTCTATGAAGGACGTTGTTTCCAACATAGAAACGGCGGGGCGCGAGGTC
>DILZ01000018.1:0-826 GCA_002425305.1 Ruminococcaceae bacterium UBA5579 | reverse complement strand
GGGTTCGGCTACCGTTAAGGAGCTGAACGAAAGCCTGAACAGCGTTCACGAACAGATAAACAACAGCGCCGAAAAAGCGGCTTTGGCACGCAATATGACCGAAATGTCCGTTTCCGCGATAAACGAGGGCAACGAGAAGATGCGCAGAATGTTGGACGCTATGCGCGAGATAAACGCGACATCCGCTAAGATAGCGAACATCATCAAGACCATTCAGGATATCTCGTTCCAGACGAACATTCTCTCGCTGAACGCTTCTATCGAGGCGGCAAGAGCGGGCGCGGCGGGCAAGGGCTTCGCCGTTGTCGCGGGCGAGGTAGGAAGTCTTGCCGGAAAGACCGCTGAGGCGGCAAAATCCACCACCGCTCTTATCGAAACCTCTCTCAAAGCGGTAGAACACGGAACCGTTATCGCAAACGAAACTGCGGAAATGCTCGGTATGATAGTAAGCAAAGCGACCGAATCAGCTGATGTTGTTGAGGAGATAGCGCAGGCGTCCACAAAACAGGCGGAAGCCATTAAGCAGTCGATAGAGGATATGGACAGGATATCCTCCTCTATGACGCACGTCAACAACGCGGCGCGTGATTGTCTGGACTCCTCTACGATGCTGGCGCAGCAGTCCGCTGTGCTTGAGGAAACAGTAAACAAGTTCGTTATTGACACGAGCAGCGTCCGCAGCACAACATTTACATCGCGGCCGACTGTTGCTCCTGTGGCGAAGCCCACCGCTCCTGTGGCAAAACCCGCTACATCAGCTGATTCGGTCGCTTTGCTTACTATCATACCGAGCATTTCCGCAGTTTCGTTTGCGATAACGGTTCCG
>DILZ01000098.1:52551-52990 GCA_002425305.1 Ruminococcaceae bacterium UBA5579 | reverse complement strand
CGACCCGAAACGGTAGCTATCTTACCGAGTTCAGCGGCTTCGAGAGAAGAAACGGCTTCTTTGGCGTGAACTTCGTGTGCATGGCTCAGTACGACGCTACCATGCCGAACGTAAGTGTTGCATATCCTCCCGAGCAGCTTGAAATGACTATGGGCGAATATGTTTCTAAGCTTGGCAAGACACAGCTCAGAATTGCCGAAACTCAGAAGTATGNNTTCTTCAACGGCGGCGAGGAGAGACAGTTCAAGGGCGAGGACCGTATACTTATCAAGTCGCCCGACGTTCCTACCTTCGACCTCAAGCCCGAGATGAGCGCATATGAGGTTTGCGACGCAGTATGCAAGGCTATCGAGGAAGACAAGTACGACGTTATCATACTCAACTACGCAAACTGCGACATGGTCGGTCACACAGGCGTTTTCGAGGCTGCTGTAAAGGC
>DILZ01000098.1:50993-52491 GCA_002425305.1 Ruminococcaceae bacterium UBA5579 | reverse complement strand
CCACGGAAATGCAGACAAGATGATGGAGCTCGACGGCAGTCCGTTCACGGCACACACCACGAATCTTGTTCCGCTGATAGCAGTCGGCGTTGAGGGCGAGCTTACCGAGGGCGGCGTTCTTGCCGATCTCGCACCCACCATGCTTGACATCATGGAGGTTGAAAAGCCCGAGGAAATGACAGGTAAGTCGCTTCTGAAAAAGTAATATACCGAATATAAAACAACACCGCAGGCTCTGTAAAAAAATGCCTGCGGTGTTTGTTTACTGTTTAAAAGCTGAGTATTCGACAGCAAAGCCGAATTTATCAGAAAGTTTCGCACCCTGCGTCCAATAACCGAAAAGCCCCGAGGGAATTGTGCTTTCGGGTCTTGTTTTGTTACGATACAAAAGCGTTTGTTTTCACCACCACGCGTAAAACACCGTAGTGCCGTCCTCCCACTTTTCAATAAATTCACGCGAAAGACCGCCCTCATCAACCAGCCTGCGAACCAGCTCCTTGTCATCGCAAAGCGTACAGTTTTCGGGCAGAAGCTCCCAGCCTGTTTCGTTAAGTCCGCCTCGCTGATATGCAAGATCGGTGAGCGTGAAAGCACATCGCTTCGACCATTTATTTACGGTGTATTTGCCGTCATAGCTAAGCTCAGCTTCGCACAGCCTTTGCTGCTCGATATATATGCTGTCCTTGTCGTGAACACTGCATACTATGTTGAATTTGCCCGTGTTTTCAAGTACAAAGCTTACCAACTTGCCGCTTTTGCCATTTGCGCCGAGGCGTGATAAAAACCTCATAGCCTTCTTGTCCGAAGCAGTAAAACGTACATAGTTTGTATTGTCCTTTGTGAAAAACCTGCACGAGTGAAAAGCGGCGGCATATTTTTCGGCAGACTTGGCTTTCGCCCCGATAAGCATAAAAAGGTCGGTCAGAATTTGCTCGTAAAGAATTCGCCTGTCCTGCGCAAAGCACACGACCGAATTGTTTCTCACGTTATCGCTCAGGCACGGGTCGTCTGCGTCGATAAACTCTATGCCCTTACATTCTCCTAGCTGCATATCATAGCCTATCCTGTCGCCCTCGCTGACTGTTTCGGGCTTGGCGACTCTGTACAGGTTCATATCAAGTCCCATAAGCCGCACCTCCCTTTTCGGGTCTTATGCAGATAGGGTCATTCCCATTCGATAGTAGCACAAGGCTTCGGCGTGAGGTCGTAAAGCACGCGGTTCACGTTTTCTACCTCTGAGGTGATACGAGCCGTTATGTGTTCAAGCAGCTCAAAGGGAACATTTTCGACTGTGGCGGTCATAGCGTCCGTAGTATTCACCGCACGGATAATTACAGGGTACGCAAAAGTACGCTTGCCGTCCTTAACGCCGACCGACCTGAAATCGGGCACAGCGGTGAAGTACTGCCAAACCTTGCCTTCAAGACCATTCTTTGCAAATTCCTCGCGAAGTATAGCGTCGCTCTCACGAACAGCCTCGAGCCTGTCGCGGGTGATT
>DILZ01000098.1:34269-50891 GCA_002425305.1 Ruminococcaceae bacterium UBA5579 | reverse complement strand
ACCAGCTCGAACTGCATATCCTCGGGCAGACCGCCTACATTATGATGAGCCTTTACGCCGTCGCTCTCAAGGATATCGGGATAGATAGTACCCTGCGCAAGGAACTCGATACCCTCCTGCTTGCGAGCCTCCTCCTCGAACACTCTTATGAACTCCGCACCGATGATCTTACGCTTTTTCTCTGGCTCGGCAACGCCTGCGAGCTTATCGAGAAAACGATCAACTGCGTCAACATAGACCAGATTAGCGTTCATCTGATTTTTGAACACCTCGACTACCTGTTCGGGCTCGCCTTTTCTCAGCAGACCATGATTAACGTGAACGCAAACCAACTGCTGACCTACCGCTTTGATAAGCAGTGCCGCGACCACCGAGCTATCGACACCGCCCGACAATGCGAGCAGCACCTTTTTCTCGCCTATTTGCTCACGAAGCTCCTTGACCTGCTCATCGATAAACGCCTGCGCAAGCTCCTGTGTAGTAATTCTCTCCATACTTTCGGGTCTGACATTTGAACTCATGTAAATGCTCCTTTTCTTATCCGCATGAAGCGGAGTATTCAGCCTGCAAGCTTTGAGCTGCGGACTCATTTATATTATAGCACTTTTTGAGCCGGGCTGTCAACTAATTGAGTTTGGAATTGAGTGAGGAACGCAGCTCCACACTTCACTCTCAACACTTCACACTCAATTTGTCCAGTGCCTTGCCGCAAAAAATATACAGCGCTGCGCTCGCCGCTGTCTGTATGCAGTATGCAGGCGTCTGCACGAATGCCGCAGCTATCGCAGCTTTTGAAAATTCGCCCGAAATAACTATGCCCTCGTAAAGACTGTAGCCGCATACGCAGAGCGCTAAGGAAGGAATTATCGCAAGAAGATTGCGAGCGTTGATTATCTTACCCTTTTTGTTCGTGAAAAATAAAGCAGTCAAGGATTTTATCACTACCGTCCCGGGCAGCCACATCAAAAATCCGCTAAGACCGTCCGCAAGCGCGCCGCCTATCGCCCCGACCGCTATTGCATAAGGCGTGGGAAGTATGCTCGCCGCAAGGAAGATGACTCCGTCGCCTGCGTGCGTGTACCCGCTGCCCGTTGGAATGTGCAGGTATGCCGTCAGGATAAATGTGAGCGCAGCCATTATCCCCGAAAGAGTGATAAGTCTTGTTTTGCTGCCCGAAGAAGCTTTTATTGTTGTCATTTTTTATCACCTCTGTTATTGATAATATCACCCGTCAACGAAAAAAGCAAATGCACATTCGGCGGAATAAAACTCCTCTCTCTTGGTTGAACATGCACAACAAACGTGCGAAGAAAACGCACAGTGAACTTCATACTGCACATCTTAAAATGTCGGCATTTCGGGCGAATTTGCAACGCTTCGTCATAACCTACAAAGCCTTATGCCAAACAAGGTAGTCAACCATAACAAAAGGTAGAATGTTATATCTGAACAAAATGTAAATAAAACATAGATGTTTTGTGTAACCTCTTGCAATTTATTTTTTATGAGTTATAATATATTTAGCACTCCAAGGCATCGAGTGCTAAATCACTAAAGGAGTAAGGTAAAATGAAAGAATTTAAGGCCGAATCAAAAAGACTGCTCGATATGATGATAAACTCGATATATACGCATAAGGAGATATTCCTCAGAGAGATAATCTCGAATGCGAGCGACGCTATCGACAAGCTGTATTTCAAGTCGCTGACCGATACGAGCGTTGGCATGAACAAGGACGATTTCGCAATAAACATCACGCTCGATAAGGAAAACAGGACTATAACCGTTGCCGATAACGGTATAGGCATGAACGAGGAGGATCTCGAAAACAATCTGGGTACTATAGCTCGTTCGGGCTCGCTTGCTTTCAAGAACGATAACGAGCTCGGCGAAGATGTTGACATAATCGGACAGTTCGGCGTGGGCTTTTACTCCGCGTTTATGGTGGCGAAGAAAGTCACTGTTATCTCAAAAGCCTACGGCAGCGATACCGCGTTTATGTGGACGAGCAAGGGCGCGGACGGTTACTCCATCGCGGAGGCTGAAAAGGATACTCACGGCACGACGATAACACTTGACATCAAGGATAACGCCGACGAGGAGAACTACGACGAATATCTTACGCCGTACAAGATCAAGGCGCTTGTCAAGAAGTATTCTGACTACATCAGATACCCGATAAAAATGGACGTAGAGCACGAGAAGCTCAAGGAGGGTACGGGCGTTGACGGCAAGGAACCCGAATACGATAAGGAGATAGTCACTGAAACGCTCAACTCGCAGATACCTATCTGGAAAAAGGCGAAAAACGAGCTTAAGGACGAGGACTACAACCAATTCTATAAGGACAAGTTCCACGATTACACCGATCCGCTGCTGCACGTTCACTCGAAAACCGAGGGCACGGCGACTTATTCCGCGCTGCTGTATATTCCCGAAAAAGCTCCGTTCGACTATTACTCGAAGAACTATGAAAAGGGCTTGCAGCTTTATTCGAGCGGCGTTATGATAATGGAGAAGTGCGCCGACCTGCTGCCCGACTATTTCAGCTTTGTGAAAGGTCTTGTGGACAGCGAGGACTTGTCGCTGAACATTTCCCGTGAAATGCTCCAGCACGACCGCCAGCTGAAGATCATCGCAAAGGCAATCGAGAAGTCGATAAAGAACGAGCTGAAAAAGCTGCAAAAGAACGACCGCGAAAAATACGAAAAGTTCTTTGAGGCGTTCGGCACGCAGATAAAGTACGGCATTTACGAGAGCTACGGAATGAACAAGACGGATCTGCAAGACCTGTTGATGTTCAAGTCCTCAAACGGCACGGCGACCACTCTCGAGGAGTACGTTTCGCGTATGAAGGAGGAGCAGAAGTACATCTACTTCGCAAGCGGTTCTTCCGTTTCAAGAATTGAGAGCCTCCCGCAGACCGAGCTTGTGCGCGACAAGGGCTTCGAGATACTCTACCTTACCGACCACGTTGACGAGTTCTGCTTGCAGATGATACACGACTACGACGGCAAGGAGTACAAGTCCGTTTCCGCCGACGATCTCGGACTGGAAACCGAGGAGGAAAAGGAAGAGATCAAGAAGGAGGAAGAGGACAACAAGGATATGTTCGAGTTCCTCACCGAAAAGTTGGGCGGCAAGGTAAAGGCGGTGAAGCTCTCGCAGCGTTTGAAGAACCACCCCGTCTGCATTACAAGCGAGGGTATGCTCTCCGTGGAAATGGAGAAGGTGCTTTCCGCAATGCCCGACGCTCAGGGTGCAAAAGCCGAAAAAGTGCTTGAGATCAATCCCAATCACGCTATCTTCGGCAAGCTGAAAACGCTCTTTGACACCGACAAGGACAAGGCGGGCGAGTATGCCGATCTGCTCTATTCGCAGGCTCTGCTTATTGAGGGTATGCCTATCGAGAACCCCGTTGAGTTCGCGAACAAGCTGTGCGAGATAATGGCACAATAACTGCAAAAATAACCTTCCGAGGCGAGCCGCCTTCGGCATTACGTTCCATAAAAAATTGCGTGGTCAAGCATTTAGTTGGGTAGCGATATAGAAGTTTTTCAAATCGTTACAGACAAACGGCGGGATTATGTGCACATCAAAACGCATCCTTTGCAGCACAATAGCTGTAAAGGATGTTTTTTTATAATAAGGTAGGTTATGCACATAGTAAAATCGTCAATGAAACCCCACCAAATTTTGTGTAAAATAATAAAACGCTTCTGATTAGACAAGAATTAAGTCAAGGAAAAATTTGATTGGAAAACAAAAAAGCGCACATATTCAATCTCTTATAATACAAGAGATCGCTCACAGGCACTTTCGACGTAATGTACAAATTCAACCGAGAAAATTTTGTTATTAACGGGTTCAAATCACCCAAAATCTATTTTGTAGTTTTTCAAGGCAATAAAAATATCTATGACTAACTTCTCGGTTGTGAGAAGTTACCCATAGGTGTTCTGTATACATTATACAAAAATATACCCAAAATTTTGTAGAGGAAGGGTTCAAGTCCACTTTTGTGTCCAAAATATCTTTGGCGCGTGAATCCTGTTTTAAAGAAGATTTATGCCAACAATCGGCTTTGCACAGTTTTTGGTTGGCATAACATCTTTTTGGTAACAGTTAGTTGTGAAACGCTGACGAAAAAGATTTTTTGCAGCCCTTGCCAAATAGAGCTTTATAACTATAAAATGTCTCAAGCTATGCGCTTTTACTCAAGATGATATTTTTGGATAAGGGAAATAATCATTTTGAAGTATAATTGATTAATGATATCAACTTTACTATAATCAAACCATCCTGTCATGAATCCATTTAAAAAATCTACGGTTTGCGGGTATATTAATCTTGCTATAACAGAATTATCGGCATCATCGGTATAGTAATCTGCATGCATCTTACATATCGATCTCCTACCGTAATAATTAAATATTAACCCCAAAGTGGTTTTAATGTTTCTATATCAGCCGGAAAATCGTTTCTGTTTATTAGGTCGTTGGCAATATTGTGTGGGAATTCTGTGAATTCTTTAACGGTTTTCATTCCGCCAACAGTATTTAACATATCGTTTTCTGAAAATCGTATGTCCTCATTTTGATGTTTTACTCCCAGCATTTGCAATAGTTCAACCTGAGAGGCGTGATATTCAGTGTATCCGTGATTGGCTACATATTGTTTGTTATCCTTCTCTACAAATTCTTCATCATCCAGAATATGTGTTAGCTCATGAAAAACAATGTATTTCCCTGTTGAACCGAGAGTGTGTAACTTATCCCAAATCTCCAATCTATGCTGTCCTGTCGAGATAGTATACAATGCTGTAGCCCATGAATCGAAACCCTTGTTTTCTGCTTTCTCTAGGTTTAACTCCTTAAGAACGATTTCATATGGGGGAAAATATGATGTTCTCAGAAATTCTTTATACTCTTCTTCACAATTTTTAATATAATCAAAAATAAGATTATCTTTCATTATTAACCCCTTTCTAGTTAAGAAAAGATACTGAAATAAGTTATTCCTCAAACAAAGCTATTTGAACTCACCGCAATTGGTAATGTACAGCATAATAAAGATCATAAAATCAATATACAACACACTTAACAAACTTCCCAAGCATATGTTTCCCGATAACTCTAAGCCTAATTCCGGGAGCAAACAGCATTTCTTGTTCATGCATATCGGAAATGAGGTCTACATACACGCAAGGAGTTCCTTTGGGTACATATATCGTAAACAATGGACGTTCTCTCACGTTTGCATAGTCCCGATTACTAACCGCATCTGTTGACAGTGTTGTGCTGAAAAATCCCTTGTCTACAAGAACAGAGCTTCTTTTCATAGACTTAGAATTTCCCCATTCAAGCATACGCTTTATAAGGTGCTTTGGTATGTATCTATATACCACAATATTGTCCGGGGATGGATGACGAACAATCTCGTCAATGCCGTCGTCAAACGTTTCTTTTGTAAAAATGCTCTCGCTAAAATCATATGAGTTTATATCTTCGTACCTTGTGATTTTATTGAAAAAAGTGTGTGCTCCTTGAGTATAGTATCTGAAGAACTCCTCAGCAGGCGTTTGCGGTTCATAGCTTTGACTTTGGAGCATCGGCAACCAGCTTCCATAGTTCTTTCTGCCCCAAGCCTCTGCGGTATCGGGAGTAAACATTTTAAATGATTTAAAATCGATATTCATCTCTTAGACTCCATCTTTACATTAGTAATATTATACCACATATTGCACAAAATGTCAATATATTTTGTTTCGCAACTAAAACAACTACATTATGTAGTGCCTCTTCCATTGTCACACTTTTCGTTCTATAATAGAATAAAAAAGGAGTTTTCACCATGAACAGACATTCCGAAACAACCAAGCAGGAGGCAATCCGCCTTTATAGGTCGGGCGCTCCTGCAGCCGAAATTGCCACATCGCTTTCAATCTCACGAAGCACCGTTTACAAATGGGTCAAGGAACAGAACAACGTTCCTTCCGATCTCACAGAATCAAGTTTACGTCGGCTTGAAAACAAGGTCAAGCGTCTTGAGGGGATTATCGAAATCCTTCAAGGCGTTGATTGCACCGTTAGTTCCCCACTTAACGAGAAACTCGACGCATTAGAACGACTGTACGGGAAATACAGCGTGCATATGCTTTGTGAGGCTTTAAAAGTACCCCGCGGAACCTTTTACAACTTCATTCTGCGAAACAAGAGTGATAACACTTGGTATTCAAAGAGACAAGAAGAACTACGCATAAAAATACAAGAGATCTACGATGAGAACAATCAAATCTTCGGAGCTGCCAAAATCGTAGCGGTGCTAAAGGCGCAGGACTATCGAACAAGCGATAAAACAGTCAGAAAACTGATGCGTGATATGGGATTGATAAGTATTCGCCAAGATGCCAAGTCGATCTATGATAAGGAACAACGGAAATTTAAAAATCATCTCAATCAACAGTTTAGTGTTTCCAAGCCAAACGAGGTTTGGGTCAGCGATGTTACATACTTTCGTTGGAATGAGAAGAACATTTATATCTGTGCCATTATTGATTTATATGCCCGAATGATTGTCGGTTATAAAGTCGGACTTAAAAACAGTACCCAATTGATCAAAAATACGTTTAAGGCAGCTCATGAACATAGGCATCCAAAGGATGGTTTGATATTTCATACCGATCGTGGCAGCAACTACCGTTCAAAGTCGTTTGGCGGCTACGTTGAATCGTTGGGTGTGATCCAATCATTTTCACGAGCGCATCTGCCGTATGACAATTCTGTTATGGAATCGTTCTTTTCCTCATTAAAGCGAGAAGAACTCTACAGAACAAAAAACCGTTCCGAGAAAGAGCTCAGAACGGCGATTGACAACTATATGCTATTTTATAACGAAAAACGACCTCACGCCCAAAATGGTTACAAAACGCCTTTAAAGAAAGAGACCGAGTACCGCGAACGTCAAAAGTGACACGCTGAAAATAGACATAATCTTGACATTCCCCAATATTATGAGGATTTTTCGCGTTTCAAATCGGACTCTGGGGTTCAGATTTCTCCCTTTTTAATGTTTGATGTCCGATTTTGAGCTGTTTTGAATTTGGTGTCCATTTTGAGGTAAGGACTAATTTTCCGAAAAAACGCATTAGTGTTTGGGTTATAACAAAACACCTGCTGTTGTCCGAACCTTGGGGGTTCGGATTTCGACAGGTGTCCAGTTAATTTAACAACAAAAATTCACAGAGTCTTAAAAATGTTGTTGGCTTGAGAAGCCGTGACGGAAGCTATGCGTTTTCGTTCGCTTTCTTCATATTCAAGCTGTTTTCTGCGGCGTTCTTCTTCCGCGGCGGCGGCTTTTTGAACTTTTAACATGAAATTCTCATGCGTAAGTTTAAAGCTTTCGGCAGCGTCTTTAAAGTCTGCGAGGTTATCGTAGATCTTGACGATGTAGTGTGTGAGGCAAGGTGTCGTCCTAAAAGCTATTTGGTAACGTTGTTCGTTGAGCTTATCCATAAACACTTTGGATAAATTGTATTCAAGCCGGTTGCGTTTTTCGAAGAAATAAAATTCGATCAGATCATAAGTGCTTCCGTCCGAGAGCACGGTTTTTATCGAACCGCCATTGACTTTTCTGTAGCCGCGGGTTGGGAACTCCATCTCAACAACTTTCGCAAACAGCATAGCGCTTATCCCCACATCACCGGGAGTGCTGTACTCCGAGGTGCTTTGAAAACGCTTGGAAATGGAGATGTATTTGTCCAGAGCAGTCTTGCCCTTGGGGTATTTTTTCCCCAAAAAACCAGATGAAATAATCCCCGGATAAAGTGCTTCGTAGATAGAAACAGCCAAATTCCCCTTGCTGTCAAAAGCCGCGCAAGGCTCATTCATCCGTGGCGGACTATACCAATATTCTTTGTCACTCATTTTTTTACTCCTTACAAAAAAACAATTTCTGCTGTTTTAGAACAAAAGCGAGATCTAGAACAGACCTCATGAACTTTAACAGAATATGCAATTCGCGAAAGCGCCCAGACGAACGGAGCGTAAGCGGAGTGAGTTTTTGCGTTTCGCAAATTGCTTTTAAATCTGTGACATTGTTAACAAAAAGATTTTTTGGCGCGGGTACGAGAGACAACTCAAAATGCGGTTTTTAGAGAATTCAAATTGTACACTAGAAATCCTGCTTCTACCCTTTTTCATTTTGGGTTTCCGATTTGAGTTGTTTTGATTTTAGTGTTCATTTTGAAAGCCAAGTCCAATTAACGCAGAACCGCATTATAAAAAGTAATTATAACAAAAACCTATTGAAATCCAAACTGTGGAGGACGGGATTCAATAGGGATTTATTTTATGGCGTACCCATTGTCCAACCCTTTGAGTTCGATTACAATTAGATGATTGATTTAATCACTGTCGCAATCACAATATGTGCAATGACAATCGCAATCACACGCGCAGTTACTTTCACAGTTGCAATCACAATCACATACCCAACAGTCACAGCGTGAAAACATCATATTACTTACACCAGTGATTGCAGTGGAAAGTGAGATGTTTGTTGCATTTCGTCTTTCTAAAAGCTGAGAAATTGACATACACTATTCACCTCCGTCATTTACTCTCTGTAAATCCCGAAATTGTTTATAATCTTCAAAGTGTTGTGTAAACCATTGGATAAAACATCCCCCTCCACATTTTGATACCAATTCACATCTCTGACATTCTACTGATGGTATTGTAGTGAATTTCTTGTACAAATCCACAACATAATTGGAATCCCAATAAAGGCTGAAACTTTTTGCATCACAAAAATCAACACCATACTTTCCAATTCCATATCCCGCCAAATGATTACATAGCAATATTGAACCGTCTGTATCAAAAATTAAGCCATTTCTTTTATGAACGTGACAAGTAGTGTTAACTTGACCTTTTTTTAACATTTTATTATATGTGGATGGTTCGCACATACACAACGGAAAAGTTTGATGAATTCTTAATTTATCTTCTAGAATACAACTGACTGATTCGTATTTCTTGGAAAAATCATAATCCATTTTCAACTGCAATTCAAAGTCATCATTCTTATCTTCAGAAATCACAGCATTACAATACGCCATAAAAATAGGCTTGGTAATTCCACTTGCTTTTATGTTACATGCAAATCTTTCTAATGTGTTGATATTCTCATGTGTTAATACATAAGAAAGCGAATAGCTCAAATTGTATCTTTCACAATTTTTAACTCCTGCAATCAATTTTGAGTATCCCTTATTTCCACAATCGCGCAAATAATCTTCATCAGAAGACCCCTTAAGAGATATGCCAAAATGTAAATTGGGATAATTGTAATTTTTTATTTTTTGACAGAACTTAACACTTGCAAGTCTTATACCATTTGTTACAATCGTTATACTAACATTCAACTGCATAAGGTATTCTAGTATTTCAAAAAAATGTGGATAAATCGTTGGTTCCCCACCTATCAATTTAAAGTTTTTAATTCCATTATTAACTGATAT
This sequence comes from Ruminococcaceae bacterium UBA5579, assembly GCA_002425305.1. Taxonomy (GTDB): domain Bacteria; phylum Bacillota; class Clostridia; order Oscillospirales; family Ruminococcaceae; genus CAG-115. The sequence goes on along the minus strand of DILZ01000098.1, from coordinate 41,368 downwards.
ATCAACTAATGCTTTCGCAACATTGAAATTCATATCATATTCTTTTTCTATCCTTTGAGCATAACACCACTTGCAGTCTAAATTGCACGATCTATTAATCGTAAGCCATGTTGCAAAAATGTTCATATATATCCCTCCTATGCGCTTAAACTGCTTCTTTAATCTTTGAAAGTCCATGTCACAACTATTTCTACTTGAATTTATTCTAGGGTACTTTTATAATCTTTCCCACGGAAAAACCAGGGCATGCAATCTACTTCATTAATATTTTTCGACAGATGCTCCCATCTTCACTAGTTTTTCTCGCTCCCAACGCGCCTTGCCCATTTTTTCTTTTTGCATTGGTCTTAGAGGTTCTTTGATTATTTCACAGTAAATTTTTCAATTTGTAGATTGTGACTATAATATTAAGAAAGGTTAATTTATTGAATATCTTTTACGATAATCCTGTTCCTTAATATGCTCCTCCGTAAGGTACAACATAAAATCAGAATTTCGCTGCAGTGTCGATATGCGACTGTTCAATTCATCACCGTTTGCATCGATTTCTTGAATATGTGAGGCAATTTCCAAGTTGGAGCTCCAAATTTTGTTAAGCATATGGTTCGCCTCACTAATTTTCGAGCATATGATATATTGAATTCTTATCAATTCATCTAATTTATCAATTATTATATCAAGTCTATCTGTGATATGCTCTAGGCGAAGCTCCACCTCATATTGATTATACGCTGCTCCCAATTCAGTAAAGCGCTGTGAATCAATATATTCATAAAACGTGCATATTGCAACAAAATTCCAATGATATTTTTTATATATAATTCCTTTATTATAAAGAGCTTGCAAAATTTCCTTAGTTTCTTGCATTTGCTTTGCAAGGAGATTTTGTTGCTGAACGAATAATTCACGCTCTTTGAGTTCATTTTCAACTCGTGCCTTATCATTAGAACAAGCTTGGACATATTTTTTATATCGGTAATTATAATCTAATGAATCGGATTTTGCAGCATATACAGCGTAAATAATTACACCGATCATCGCTATTGCAGCAGTGACCAAACCGCCAATAAATATGGTATGAAATAAACCGCCCAAATGAATTAAGGTATCAAATAACCCTACGTTAAAAAGTGAAATTATACCGCAAATAATTCCTCCACCAATAAACCCAAATAAAGCACCACCACCAATCCACATTAATAAGTCCGTTGCGTCAAAGGCACCAGAGCGAATGGGCTTTTCTATGTGAGCGGGTATACCTAACTGAGAAATTCGTTGTTGAAGATAGCTATACAAATTATCTTGCATATATCGCTCTTTTTCTATGTTTGCAACAACACTTAAATAATCTTTTAACGCATTTGTTTTCATAATTGAACCTTTATATTTAGCATAATTATGCTAAATCCTTCACATATTTTGCATCCTGACAAAATGGTTCTAATATTTGCTTTTTAACGTTAGATAAAATACAATTATCCAACGTTAGTATTTATAATAAGTATAACATATATTTACTATGAAATCAACCTGTTTTCCAACTGGAAATTGCCCATCATGCGCGTCCTTGCGCAAGATGTCGATATTTTGCGTGAAATGCACGGTTTTTGTATTTTTTGCCAAATTCTTGCTTAAAACTTTATTAATTTTGACCATAACCAAAGCCGCTGAAATTACCAATTTTGTCAAAATCCAAATTTACCTGGTCGTATTTCGATATGGTGCCGTTTATAATCGAAAACGCATTCCAAACAAGCAAGTTTTTTGAAAATTCCCCTGCAAAATTGTCAAGCAAAGTCATTAAGACTTAGTGCTTGCCGATTTTTCATTTGGTATCAAATGAAAACACTGGGGGAACGCCAGATTACATAATGAAGTGATCCGATGACCGCGGCAATACGACCAAAAAGCTGGACGAAATTGACTTCCTGATTTTGAGGCAGATTAAGGGACTTTAAAATGCTGAAAAAGAAAGGTTTTGAAACATCTTGAACTTGACAACTCTCTGAAAAGCAACAGCAACGCTTAGAAGTGATACTTCCTAAGCCCATCGTGCTTCGGAAGTGATTATATTAAATATTTGTAAAGTGAGTCGTTGCCAATTGTTTTTGTTTCACGGATATTAAGCACACTACTTGATGGTGAAAACATAAAGGGGTATACCATTAAAAAATATCCGAGGCGGGGTGTCGCCTCGGAGCTAAAGCTATTTAAATGAGCCAATCGTTTTGTCGGTGATTTGCTGATCCTACCAAACAGTGCTTGATTTCATAGGTCGTGTTGGCTATAATCAGTTCAAGCATTTTTAATGAAAAAATGTATATTATGTTTTTTCAAGCTTTCCTATTGTCTTTTTTTCGGATAGTCCTTATGAGAACCACCGCAAGTAAAATAATTGAGACACCGAAAACACTCACTGAAACAATGATATCTTGCAGCCAGTTGTCATAGCTTGCGATCTCGATTCCCCGATACCTAAAAACGGTTTCTCCGTCCTTATTGGTAAATGAATGAGATATTTCTTCCAGAGCTAGCGTAGACGGATTATACATAATTCTTACGGTAGTTCCGAGGTAAGGTTCCGGATTTTTCGCCCAAGGTGTAAAAATAGAAATCTTTTGAAATTTACCATCATTATACATACGATGCTCCGAATGAACTTGACCGTTACAGTCCGTAAACGTTCCAAAAACCAACCCATCTTCCGTACCAATAAACGTGATCTCCGCCGTTGTGATTATCCAGCTGCGCCGTTCTATACGAAATATTATTTTGGAAACTAATACGGTTAAAGAAATTGCCGATGTTAAGCTTAAAATAACAATTAAAAAACGCTTCAAACGCTTCATATATGAGTTCCTCCGAAGTTGTTCATTCAATAACATATCCAATTTTAAAATGTGCTCTACGCTCGTTTAAAGCGTATTTTATAGATGGAAATATAATTTGTGTAGTTTCTCCTCCATAATAATTACAGGTACAAATTGGATCGACGCTTACTGAAGAATCATATGTTGCTGCAAAGTAGTGCATTGGAATATGAAAATCTGTTATCCACCAAGGAAAGCTATATAAAATGTACATTATGTTTTTTCAAGCTTTCCTATTGTCTTTTTTTCGGATAGTCCTTATGAGAACCACCGCGAGTAAAATAATCGAGATACCGAGAACACTCACTGAAACAATGATATCTTGCAACCAATTGTCATAACCGGCAATATCAATCCTCCCACCAATATCTCCCGAATTTGCCGCTTCAGGATCATACATAATTCTGACCGTTTTGCCAATATATTTATTGCGGTTGGCTATTGACGGGAAACGGGGTCTTATCAAACCTAATTTTTGAAATTTCCAGTCAATGTACAGAAATTGTTCGGAGTGAACCACTCCGTTAAAGTCTGTAAAAGTACCTTCTACCGTTCCGTCCATCGAAGATATGAACGTAATTTCCGCGTCGGTTATCACCCAATCGCTTCTTTGAATGCGAAATATGGTCAGATATACGGTTGGAATTAGTGCAAAAAATGCAATTACGGAAAAAATTATTGAAAGCCGTTTCATATGCTTACCCCCAAATGCGAATTAATGAATAATGTAACCAATATTAAAATAATTATCTCGATTTTTAAAAATATCATATACTGACCAATAGCATTTAGGGGCACTATCATCGCTAAACCGATTAAATGTATTAACAGGTTCATACGGGTTTGATGGATTATATGTAAGAGCAAATGTATGTATTAATGGATGTGAATGGGCAATTGGAATTGTAATTGGAACTAAAAGCTGAACCCACCATGGAATATTAACATTGAAGTCATATGAAATAATTCCACTTTTTCCGTATGGTAAATCCTTGTCAAATGCCTCAGTTACTTTTTTATAACTGTTATAATCCATACAATCATATGTTGAATATGGAATATTGTACGCATCAAGACAATATCTTATCTCATTAGGATCGCTTCCAAATGTACCAGAAAAACAAAAGTCTCCGACAACAGGAACATGTAGAGTTGCATTATATTCGAATTCTAGCGCAAGCTTGAAGAAGTCAACTTGATATCCTGCCAGTGTCATTGCATTGTAAGTTGCCATTATTTCGCAGCATGTTTCATCCATTTTTACCGAGTTAAACCTCAAGTCTTTAAACGCCCCATTGCTTTGATTTATTAACAGTTCCTTGCCATCCATTTCTACAATGTTGATATCATCCAAACCCCTTTCTGTGTTAATTTTATAATTTTCAAAGCTTATCATTCCATAACCAATTCCTGTATCCTCCCACCCAATAGAATTTAAAAAAGCTTCTCCAAATCTAGTCCATTTATTTGTTGAATATATCTTAAATCTAGTGTTAGCTTCTCTTTCTGTAGACACATAAAGATTGCCACAAAAAGATGAAATATAGAGTAGTTTTCCTTTGTTTCCAGAATTGTCCAATCCTTTATTTCTAAAAATCAAACCATCAGAATATTCACCGTATGTGTCATCAATAAAGAACCGCGGGAGAACCTCCCACAATTGCTCACGTTTGTTTTTATCAGTTTCAATGGTAACCTTATGGGGAGTGTTCGCAGTATCTACAGTCAATACTTTATTGGTGCTTTCACCATCGATAGGGTATATCTTGTAACCATTCCCACACCACTTAAACCTGAATTTCTGATTATTATCGTTACTCGATATACTCATGTTAAGTGAAAAATTACTTGAACCAACGCGTGTCGCTTCAATCTGTTGATATGTCAACTGTTCTTCATCGAATTGACCAATATTATATATTTCATTGTCCAAAAAACTATAATCATCCCAGGATAATGGTTTAAGGTCTGAAACATCATCATACCCATCCCCGTCGCTGTCTCTATCTGCCGGATTGGTTATGATAGGCAAAAAATAGACATCATTTACAGACTCGAAGCCCGAAATCTGATAAAGCCGTTTTAAAGCATCATATCCCGATATTTTGGATAACACGTTCATAAGCTCTTCAAATGTGGGTAACTTAAATGAGCCATCCTCATTTATATCAATATATTCCTTATTGACCTCGTCCCAATCCGTCAGCCCGTCTTCATCTGTATCAATACCATTATTGGGATCAAGAATACCCTTAAGTTTTATTTTCTTCCAAGAGTCGGCTATTGTGACCATATATTCGGTTGTGGGAGGAGTTGCAAAGGCGCAAATATGATTATACACATCCCATGTAGTCGGACCAAAATCATATATCAGACTAACGCCGCCGGTTTTGCTGATTGCGTCTTCAACCTTTTGACCGTATGCCGAGTTTTCATAATACCAGCCCTCAGGCATAATTTCCGAATAGTTAATGGAAAGCTTTGAGCAAGCGTCAAGCTGACTGAAATAACCAGAACCAACAGTTGTATTGCCGTTTATAACTTGGAATACAAACTTAGAAGCGGACTTTTTAAATGACACATTTTTTATCAATTCGTCAAACGCACTTCCCCTGTTTACATACGAATTTGTATATTCGTATGTAATTCCGTACAATGCATTCTGCAAATCATCGGAATTTGTAAACCATGTTGTTGGACTAAGAATTGTTGCTTTGGAAAGGTCATACGTAATAACGCAAACTCTTACGTTATCTTTACCATAGCTTTTCTGTAATTCGTCCATTACATCTCTAATCATTTCTATCTGATCCCAAAAATAATAATCGACACTTCCTGCTGTTTGCAGCAAAAATACAACGTCAACAGGCGTACCGGCACTAACGGGAGTAAACCCTTCCGCGTAAGGAGCAGCATATGGCGCAGCAGCCGCACGGAACACCGTTGCCGTTGCCTCAGCATTTACTTCATTGCTTGCTTCCATAGTTTCATTCACATCCGTACTGCCGGAAATGCGTGTCTCTTCTTCGGAGAAATCGGGAATTTCCTCCACCTCAATATAGAATTCGTCGTCATCGTCGGACAAAAGGCTTACCGCTTGGGGCATATCTGTCCCAATAAGATTATTCAGCCATTTTTCCACATCGACTACACAGTATGTTCCCAATTCGTCGACCGTAGCGGAGATGGTGTTGTTTTCTTCGTCAATAACGGTTTCAATAGGCAGCAGCATATTTATATCCTCAAAGTACTTGAAGATATTAAGCCGTTTTATGCCCTGCATTTCTTCCTCATCCGGGAACAGGTTCAGCTCGTTTTCAAGATAAGCGTCGCCAATCGTGAAATTCAACTTGACTTCATCGACATTTCCGCCGATATATTTCAAATCAATAGTTTCGCCAAGCTGTATATCGCTGTTAACAACCGTGGAATAGCTGCTTCTGTCGGCGTTTAAACCGCCATTTATGTTTCCGGAAGCACTAACCTCCATTGAGAGTTTATACGGGCTTTCATCGGTATTTACTCTTTTAAGCGCCTTGCTATCGGCGGAAACAGTCTGCTTGATCTTATACTCCGCATCGGGCACGCCAAAGGTTTCGGGATCGTTAGGATCAAGCCCGATCTCGATTTCGTCGCCATCTTTCAAGGTATCGCCGTCACTGTCCTCCTTCAGCGGATCGGTATTGTATTTGTTAAGTTCATCATAATCGGACAAGCCGTCGCCGTCCGTATCGATATTTTGAGGGTCTGTTCCGAGTTCAATTTCCTCCTTGTTGGACAGACCGTCACTGTCGGAATCATCGTCAGCGTCATTGATCCCGTTGTCGTCGGTGTCGTATTTCAGCGGGTCGGTTCCGGTAATATAGACTTCCTCATAGTCGGTCAAGCCGTCATCGTCCGTGTCAGGATTTTCGGAGTCTGTGCCGAATATTTTCTCAATAATGTTGGGCAGACCGTCATTATCGTCGTCCGGCAATGTGCAAGTATACTTGCCCTCGGAGAATTTGATTGAAAACGGTTCGGATTCAATTGTGCCGTCTTTTGTTTCTTGAACCGCTTTTATCTGTTTTGCTTGGAAATCATCAGTAATAACATACTTATAGGAATCATCGTCGGAAATCTCGGCAAACTTTATCCATTCGCTGTCATTCGAGATTTCGTAAAGAGAAACCGCACTATTGTCAGTTGAATACCAGAAAACATTAATTGCGCTCTCATCTTTAATATAC
>DILZ01000098.1:34024-34262 GCA_002425305.1 Ruminococcaceae bacterium UBA5579 | reverse complement strand
TTCGGTTCATCGGGCTTTGTGGGTGTGTTTTCGCTTCCGTCAATTATAATACGAGTCAGATTTTTATTTGTAATTTCGGGAGTAATATCCGAATTTAAAGTTGCACTAAAGCCAATCACCTTGGAATCACCGGCTGCGATAGGATTCGTCCACATCTCGCTTGCGATAGTATGGTGATTGTCCGTACTTTCCAGTATACGAGCGTCCCACAGATTTTCTATGATAAAGTTGCTGTCAA
>DILZ01000098.1:24599-33959 GCA_002425305.1 Ruminococcaceae bacterium UBA5579 | reverse complement strand
TTTAAGAGCGGTTTCATAGCCGTCGGTCATCTCGACGCGTTTCGAGCAAAGCTCAAAATTATCCGGTGCTTCAAATTCGTCATCGGTTAGAGTGTATCCAAAGGTGATAGTTTGACCGGGAGCAATTTTGTAATTCCAGCCATCATTCTTAATGATATAGTTCTCACCCTGATTATCATAAACGCTTGCGTTCCACAGGTTGCTTATCTCCCCTTCGACATCACATTTTAACGCCCAGTTGAGAATAGACTCGTTGCCTGTGTTTGTTACTTTGATCTCGACAGACTGTCCGTTATCCCATTCGTTCAAAACGGAATACTCCACATCGTATCCGTCGTAAGAATATGTAGTCGAACCCGTTTCGGCAAACGCAGGTATTTGCGGCAGTATTGTAACTGCCATTGCCGCGGCAACAAACCCCGATATAATTCTCTTTGCCTTTCCAATAAACTTGTTGTTCATTTTGCCCTCCACTTTTTTTCAACAAACAAAGTCAGTTTAGGATATTAAATCCATAAACCTTTGTTCCAAAAACTGTTAATTTTTTTCTCCTACATAATGGTAACATACTTCCAAGAAAAAATCAATAGGCGTTGCGCAAGATGTCAAAATCCTGCGCAACGTGTAAATAAATCGGCGCATTGCACAAATAAACAAGCGAGGTTTTATTGATAATCACAAGAAACTTATAGGGGGCGTTTAACATTTCCGTGTCCTAGGAGTGTGTTTACTCAACAAAAATTCCTCCATTTCACCAAACTTTATTGATAGCATCTCTCCAAATTTTGACGAATATGTCATTATTATTTCGGCTTCTACTTGCATCTGTCCGCATAGTGGACTTTGCGGGCGGCCTTCTCGGATATCGAATATGCGTTTTCAAATTGGATATCCTCACCTAAACAACAGCTTATGCCGCGTTTTCAACACGATAAAATAGATCTTTTTGTATGGATTTCAACTCGTCAACGATCATAAGCAATCGCTCTATAATCTGCAAGGAACAGGTGCCTCCGTCCTTTCCTGATGACTCTAAAAGTGTCCAGCACGAATTTCGTATGGCTTGTCAGAAATATGATCATTTCGTCATAACCGAGTTTGAATAAAGCGAACGCCGGGTTTATACTGTCGATTCCTGTCATCTCAATATCTAGAAAAACTATGTTGAACTCAAACGATGAGTTTAGAAGTTCATCTCCGGAAGCATATTCGAATATCTCGCATTGCTCGCTTTGTTCCTTGATTTTCTCCACCATTTCATCGACAAAGACTTGCTCGTCATCGCATACCGCTTTTTTGTATATCATACTCATTCTCCCCTATCGTTTGCCATGATATTATAAATCATTTTCGGGAAAAATGCAATAGCACGGAGATACCGTTCACCGCGCCATAGGTACCGTTCGCCATTTGACTAACGCATAATTGAGCAGCACACATCAGCATACTGTCCAATAGTTTCATACGTATGTTACTTGTCCGAAGGCTTTTCATTGCTTTTATCATCATCTTGAACGGCGAAAAAATCCACTATATCCAAGAGCGCATCCGCCATCTCCACGTCGGACACTCCCATCTGCGCCATCATAGCCGCCATTGCCTCCTCTATATTGTCGACCTTTACCCCTCCCGACTTGATCTTATCTAGCACCGTAAGGATATTCCCCGTCATTTCATTTATAGAATTTTTCTTTTTAGGAATTCTATCTCCGACTCTCGACTTATATAACTCGTACACGTCGCGGAGAATTTGGTTGAACCTCTCGGATATTCTAAAGCGCAGGAAGTCATCTTCGTTCACAACCGTTTCATTCAGATAATTCATAGCGTTGTCAAAGTCGTTGGGCTTCGGCTTGTTGTCGGAATAATAATTCTCAATCCCGCGCTGAGCTATCGTCAGCATATTGTTGACCGTTCCTATATGCGGTGTGGCAAGCTGCCGAACATAAACATCAATAGAATTTATAAGATTAGAGAATTCCTTATGTTCAATCAAATCACTGATAAGATGATTGTTTTGATTACCGATCATCAAAGTTTCAATAGCCTTGTCGCTAAGGCGAAGCTGCTTAAGTTCGATGTTTTTGGTGATACGACTCTCGGTGAACCCCAGCAGATAGTCCGTTGGGACTTCGTAGAATTTTGCAAGTGCTATAATACGACTGTAACCCGTGTCGCGGTCGTTATCGTTCTCCAAACCATTGTAGACCGCTTCGGATATTCCCGTAAGTTGACTAACCTGTTTGGTAGTCAACTTTCTTTCTATCCGCAAATCCTTTAGCTTCTCACCCATAGTCAATTTTATTTCCATATCAATACCTCTAAATGTTCATATACCCATTGTAAATAGAATAACACATCGTTAGAGAAAAGTCAATACTCCTTCATCTTTTCTCCAACAGAAAATTCTATATATGGAATTAGAGTTGAAAAAAACCAAAAAAATTCGGATTATGGCACATACGGCACAGTCCGATTTTTTGTTGTATAATGAACTCACGATGATGATAACGACGATTAAAAATTTGTATCGCTGCACAAATGAAAATCGCAATCGTTGTTATGGTCATCATAAATTTGCGGGGAGGTATTATAATGGCAAATCAGATCATACGCGATGAACTTCGCGAGAGGAGGGTATATCAGTGGGAACTTGCTAAAGCACTAGGAATTTCCGAAGCAACTATGGTGCGCAAATTGCGAACCGAATTAAGTGACGAAGAAACTACTAAGCTACTTGGAATGATCGACGGAATTGCACTTGAAAAAGCGGGATTGTTGAAGTTTTAAAAAGGCAAGGCTGAAAGAAAAAACGGAGGGGTCATACCATTTTCGCGTTGGCTTCCGAAAAATTTTTTCAAGGGGTGCGCATACGCGCGGCAAGGTTGAAAATTTCGGAATACGCATTCCGATGGTTTTTCACTTCATAGCAAGCACAGAAAGTACACGGATACTTTCATCGAGCAAAGCGGTGCCCCCTTGCTCGTTCGTTTAGGGAACCCAGCCCTAAACAAATCATACCAAAGCACTAGGCTTTAAAAACAAAAAATCCAATCACACAAGGAGGTCAACACTTATGAGAAAATTCAAGCAAGTAAAACGCAAGGAGATCATCTTCGATCTCAAAGAATGGGAACTCGTTGAAAAGCGAGCCAAGAAAATTCAGATCAACACCAGCGATTTTATTCGGCGCATGGCGATCAAAGGTCAGATAATTATTTTTGACTTGAAAAATGTCGGAGAGCTGATGAAGGGTCTGCGAATTATCGGAGGTAACATCAACCAGATCGCTAAGAAAGCAAACGAAACTCACAGCGTCTATGCCGATGATGTTGAGTCGCTGAAATTGGAGGTGGAAACATTATGCCGTTTGTTAAGTCAAAGTCTATCCGAGCAACAGTCCAACGCAGCCTAGCATACATACTCAATCCCGAAAAGACCGACGACCTTGTTCTAACATCATCACTCAACTGCTTGACCGATCCGGAGGGAGCGTATTACAATATGAAGATGGTCTACGAACGATTCGGCGGAAAGAGCTTTGACGAGCCTATACCGAAGTCGGGAAAAGGCAGAGTGAAAGCTATTCACTATATTCAGTCGTTCGATCCAAAGGATAATATCTCGCCGGAGCTCGCTCATAAAATATCAAAAGCGTTTGCGCTAAAAGTTTTCGGTAAGGACAGTCAGATGGTGATAGCTTCTCACGTTGATAAGGAACATATCCATACGCACTTAATTGTAAATTCTTACGGAGTTGACGGTCATAAATTCAATGACAACAAGGAAACGCTTCGAAAAATCCGTGAGGAATCCGACAGGGTATGTCTTGCTTTTGGAATTAAACCGATTGAACCAAAGCGAGGAGTATCTCAAGGCGTGAATTACAACGAGTGGGAACACAAGCGGCGGGGTACATCTTGGAAAGAAAAAATCCATGCCGAGATTGACAGTCTTATACTCAAAGTCAAGAACGTTGATGAGCTGCTTGCCGAGTTGGAAATGCTCGGCTATACCGTCAAGCGAGGAAAATATATTTCGGTCAAGGCTCCCGATCAGCAGCGAGCGGTGCGCTTAAAAACTTTAGGCGAGGACTACACCGTTGAGCAGCTTGCTTCAAGAATTTTGTGGCGAGATGTTGGAGCGGGAATAAATAATCCGTGCGAGAGGTCAGCACTCCGTGACAAGTATTCGGAAACTATCAACAATGTTCAAGATGTCAACGCTTCCCACCCGTCACTTGAACAACTTGGTATTTTGCTTACCGTGATAAATCGTGACCGCTTACAAAGTATCGGAGAGGTAGACGGTAAAATCGAACAGCTTAAATACGAACTTGAAAAATCCAGACAGGAGGTAAACATTATGGAAACAAAGTGCAATTTATTAAAAAGCCTTGCCGCGCAAGCGGATGAATACTTCTCGCTTATAGACAAGCCCTCGCTCACGGCGGAGGAACAGCTTCGTGTGGAAATGTATAGGGAAACTCTCGCGCAGAAAAATATTGAGAGCCTTTCAGACTTGGACTATCTCAAAGGGGTTGTTACTGAAACGGAGCAGAAAGCTTCGCCTATTAAAGAACATTATAATAGGTGTGCTGCTCTTTTGAAAGAGTACTCCGATATAGCAACTACATACGAAGAAATTTCGCAAGGCGACTACATCTCAAAACTTATCGAACAGAAACGGAAAAAGGACGAGCCACAGGTGCGTCCGAGAAGATAATGTTGAGAAATCGGCAGAAAGGAGCTTAATGAGAAGAAATGTACAGTCATCGACCGCCGTAGCAACGGCAAGCAGTAAACCGTCCGAGTACAAGATCGGGAACACAACCTACATTGTGGAGCTGCACTTCAACCTGAATTGCGGCGAAACCCTTGATGAGATCATAGAACGGTTGGTACATAACGAATTGGAAAACGCGGCATAAATTTTTTAGCGGATCGTGCAATTTATCGCTTTAAAGTCTTGACAATTCCTAAAAAGTGTGTTATAATAAAATTGCATGATCCGCCGATTTTGTCGGAAAGAGAGGTTAATATGTTAGACAAAATTACGGCATTATATTGCAGACTCAGCAATGATGATGACTTGAACGGCGAGAGTAATTCGATCACAAACTAGAAAGCGATACTCCAAAAGTACGCTGATGATAAGGGATTAAGGAACACGAGGTTTTATGTCGACGACGGAGTAAGCGGTACAACGTTTGATCGAGCAGGATTTCAGAGAATGATTGCGGATATTGAAGCTGGAAAAGTCGGTACGGTGATCGTTAAGGATATGTCGCGGTTTGGACGCGATTATCTGAAAGTCGGCTACTACACCGAGATGATGTTCGCACAGCACGACATACATTTTATTGCTGTAAATGATGGAGTGGACAGCGAGTTGGAAAGCAACGATTTCACGCCGATACGCAATTTGTTTAATGAATTTTACGCCCGTGACTGCAGTAAGAAGATCAAAGCGGTGTTCAAGTCCAAAGGTCAGTCGGGAAAGCCGTTGACTACCAATATTCCTTATGGCTACAAGAAATCCGAAACGGAAAAAGACGTTTGGGAAGTAGATGAAGAGGCTGCACAAATTATCCGCAAAATATTTAAAATGTGTATTAGCGGTATGGGTTCATCAAAAATAGCGCGAACGCTCGGTGATGAAGGCGTTTTGATACCCACCGCGTATGCTCAGACAAAAGGCAGATGTGAAGGGAGACCTTTTAAAAAGGCAAATCGTTGGACGCGCCAAACGGTCAATGACATTTTGGAGAGAATTGAATATGTCGGTCATACCGTCAATTTCAGGACATATCAAAAGTCATACAAGAATAAAAAGCGTATTGACAGCAAGAAAGAAGATTGGCTCATTTTCGAGAACACTCACGATCCGATCATATCCCAACATGACTTTGACTTAGTACAAGAGCTGCGTAAAAACAAACGCAGACCACAGAAAAAGAGCGGCGAAATAAACCCGTTTTCGGGAATGGTTTATTGTGCGGACTGCGGTGCAAGGATGTATCTCAGCCGTTCTCGCAATGCGGAACAGGAACATCTAAAATGCAGCACCTACGCCAATGACACAAGCGAGTGTTCAGTACACTACATAAGGACATCTGTTTTACGGGAATTAGTGCTCGGTGAATTGAACAAGCTGCTTGAAACGGTTCACGCTAACGAGGACGAGTTTGTCAATGCAGCCATGGAGTATGCTTCAACTGCTCAATCGCAAGAAGTTAAGAAAGCACGGAAAATTCTCACACAGTCCGAGAAAAGGATTTCCGAGTTGGACAAGCTGTTTACAAGGCTTTACGAAGATAACGTTTCGGGAAAAATTTCGGATGAACGCTTCGCTCAAATGTCAGCGAATTATGACGGTGAACAAAAACGGTTAAAGCAGACTGTTTCCGAACTTAAATCATTTATCGAGGCAACCGAACAGAAAACGGCAGATGTTTCCAACTTTATCAAACTTGTCCGCAAGTATACCTATATAAATGTACTCACTCCGGAGATAATGCACGAGCTTGTGGAGAAGATAGTCGTTCACGCATCGGATAAGTCGAGTGGTCATCGGCAACAGAAAGTTGAGATATACTTTCGCTTTAATGTGGCGAGTGCTTCGGCTACGCTTACTCATGGCAATCAAGGTAAAAAAGGAAAGGCTGCGTAGGCTTCCTACGCAACCTTTTCAAAAAATCGATAATACTTCTTTATCGCGCCAAGCATTTAAGCTCGACCACGCAATCTTTTATATAACACGCCGCTTAAAGCGGGCGGTTTCGTTATTTGTCACCAAATGAACGTGTAATCGGTGCCGGGGTATTTTCTTTGTTCATTAATACAATCTTCCAAAGAAACATTCTTGCCGTTGACTCTGTGTACGGTTATGCTGCCGGTTCCCTTGCCGCTAATGAACTCAGCGCCCGACTCTACTATTGCCACGGAGCTTAGCGTGCCGTCCGAGTTTACAACGATTTTGTTTACCGACCATTTAGCTACTCCCGCCCAGCCGTAATACGTGCGCTCCTCGAGATGGGTAGAGTGGTAATAGTAAAAGCTCTCGTCGCTGTTCTCATATTTGCATATGCCGTTGTAAAGCTTTCGACGCATGGAGTCGTTATCCGTGTTGTACCATTCTCCGCGCTCGCCTTCAAGGTCAAGCTCGCCGATGAGCTTTCCGTCGGAGGAAAATACATATATTCCGCGCAGCTGTTCGCAGTGCCTAAACTCAATGATCGTTTCCTCTTCGCCGTCGCCGTTGATGTCAAACGACTGTACAGTGCGGTGAAGCGATGCGGGCGAACCGCCGTTCAAAGGAACATTATATTTATCTACAAGTACCTGAACGTATTCCGCCGCCGCGCTGTGCGCGTCGGATACATTCGGCAGCGGCACAACATCACGGTGTTGAAATTTGTCTTGTTGATAAAGGGCGCTCCACTCGTCTAAAAGCTCTTTCTTGCTTATTTTGACACCATAACGGTATGCCGTTTCGGTATATTGAGCGTCGGAGTAGGTCTTTTCTAAGCGCAGATAGGTTTGCTCCTGGACGGTATTTGTGTCTTTATCAAAGGAGAGCTTTTGAATACTGTCAATACACATACCGCTTTCTTCGTCGCTGTTGAAGTAAAGGATGTCTTTGGTATCGTCGTTCTTGATAATATAAAGGTTTTCAGTATTCATTGTGCTGAATTTGCGGCCGAACGAACCGAGATAGATCGCTTGATCATTTATGCCTCTTCTGAATACGCAAACCCCCACGCCTTTTATTGATTTTCCGTTTACCCAAGGACACAGCAAAAGCTCATTACGACCATCATAGTCAACGTCCATATCCTTTTCCTGCCAGGTCACACCATCGGGCAAAGCCTGCTCAAATTTGCTCGTGACGACGTTCTTGCACTTATCCACAAACTCCTTGCTCTGAGAAGGAAGAGTAGAATTGTCAATAAAAGTATATCCGGGCTCACTGCTTTCCACTGTACTGCTGGTTGTGCTTTCTGTGGTGCTGCTCTGCGTTGTGCTTGCCGGAGCACCCGGGCCGTTATCGCCCGAAACCGGCAGCTTGATATTGTTGGCGAGAACGACCCCCGCTCCCGCCATCACCGCAAGACACGCGGCAACGGGCGCGATTATTTTCATCGGCGAGAGCTTTGTTTTCCCCGCGTAAACCTTTACGGGGTTTCTGCCGTCGAGATCGGTGCCGATCGCTTCCTCGATGAACTTGTCATCGACCTTTAATTCCGTGATCAGGTCAAATAATTCTTCTTTTTTCATAAACTGTACCCCTCCTTAATGAGATGTTTTTTGATTTGCTTTTTGATGCGGTATAGGGTCGCGGAAACGGCTTTTTTCCTCATTCCCATACGATCCGCGATGTCGCCTATCTCCTCGAAACAGAAGAACCGCAGCACAAAAATATTACGGTTGATTTCGGGGAGCGTTCCGAGATATCGGTTGATCTCGGCGATGATCTCGCGGTGTTCGGCGGTTCGTTCAACGCTCGTACCGCTCGGGAGCATTTCGGCGAAGTCGTCAAGAATAAGCGGTATGGAGCTTTTTCCGCGTTTCTCCGCCGTTTCACGGCGATAGCGCAATATCGCGTTATTTCGCGTTATCGCCGCAAGATATGCCGAAAAGATCTGCGGATGTTCGGGCGGAATATTTTCCCACGCCTTCAGCAGCGTATCGTTGACGCATTCCAGAGCTTCCTGTTCGTCGCCGAGAATGTTACGCGCTATCTTTTCGCAATACTTGCCGTATGCGGTTTGTGTTTCCTTGATCGCGCGCTCGTCGCGTTGATTGAAAAGCTCGATTATTTCGCTGTCGGTCATGTCGTTCCCCCTTTCACCCTTAATGACGTAAAACAAATGCAAATATCACTCGCTTATGAAAATTTTTTCGGGGTTTTGCAAAGTTATACGGAATCGTGCGCAAGAAAAGGGCTGCGCAAATTTCGCGCAGCCCTTTGAAGCTCATATTAAGTTAGTCCGAAACATACGGAATGAGAGCAAGCTGACGCGCTCTCTTGATCGCCGTTGTAAGCTCCCTCTGATGATAAGCGCAGCAGCCCGTAACTCTGCGGGGCAGGATCTTTGCGCGCTCCGTCATAAACTTCTTGAGCTTTGCGATGTCCTTGTAATCAATAAACTCGCTTCTATCAGCGCAGAACTGGCAAACCTTTTTGCGGGTGCGCTTGATAGGATGAGAAGATCTTTCGACTTTTTCAGCCATAGTACTTTACCTCCATATTATTTTGAGATTTCATTTCTTGCGTGTTCTCTCAGAACGGATAGTCGTCGCTGTCAGCCGCGGAGAAATCCGCAGCAGGTGCGGGAGCGTTGTTAGCGGGTGCAGG
>DILZ01000098.1:21133-24580 GCA_002425305.1 Ruminococcaceae bacterium UBA5579 | reverse complement strand
CGGTTCGCCTATGGGCGGCGCGTCGTTATAGCTGCCACCGTTGCCCGTCTTATCGCTTATAGTGAAGTAAGCTTTTGATACTTGAATTTCGTACCAAGTAGCGGGATTCCCGTTTTTGTCAGTATATTGACGTGTTTGCATTTCACCGTCAATAAGAATCGGCTTGCCTTTTGAAAACCATTTGCAGATAAACTCCGCATCGGTGCGCCACGCAGCAACATTAAAGAAATCGGACTTTTTTTCTTCGCCCTTTCTCTGAAAATTTCTGTCAACTGCAATTCTGAAATTGCATGTGGGCACACCGGTAGGTGTGGTTTTAAGCTCTAAATCGGTGACGATCCTGCCCATCATTATAACCTTGTTCACGTTAACACCTCCGACTAACTGCTCCGTCCGCTTACTTTGCGAGAACTACTACCGAACGCAAAATGCCGTCGGTAATGTTGATGATGCGCTCAAGCTCCGCGGGGAAATCGGGCTTCGATTCGAAATTGTAAAGCACATAATAGCCCTCGCCCTCGTAGTTTATCTCGTATGCGAGCTTTCTCTTGCCCCACTCGTCAACATTGTTGAGTGTACCGTTAGCCTTGATAAGCTCCGAGAACTTTTCTACAAGCGCCTTGATCTGCTCTTCGTCGTTTTTCAGCGAGAACACGACCATAGCCTCATACTTTTCGTTCAGCTTTGCCATTTATAAGCACCTCCTTATGGATATATATCCCGCAATTTTTCGTGCGGGAAAGGGGTCATCGTCCTTTTAACGATTAACTTAAATATTATAGCACAATTTTCCGGACTTGTCAAGGACTTTTTCCGTTTTTTTCAAGAAAACGAAAATAGCCGTCTGTTGTTTTGATGACGTCAGGTACAATGTCCTGCATAGGGTTTACCGCCATACGTTATGACGCTGTGGGTTGTTTTCTCGGAATCAAACAAGGATTTTGCTTGCCGTTTGTAGGAAATGCCGAAAAAGAAATGTTGAATTTGGTTTAATTTTACGTTTTTGTTGAGAATGGGTTGAAATTTGCGGAAAAAGGTGTATAATAATAAATGAATTATTGTTTTTGCCAAATAATGAAAGGGGATCCTGATTATGACTTCACCGATGAAAAAAGAGGAGCTTCTGAAGCAGCTTAAGACGATACTCGAAATCGATTATCGTACAAACGCCAAGGACGCTTCCGTAACACAGATTTACCGTGCGCTTTCCACGATCGTTGTAAATTTTATGAAGGAAAAGCGCCATAAGTTTAAGCACGACTGCAACTCTAAGGGAAGAAAGCAGATTTATTATCTGTCGATGGAGTTCCTTATGGGGCGTTCGCTGAAGACCTCGCTGTACAATCTCGGGTTGCAGGACGAGGCGGCGAAGGCGCTTGAGGAGATCGGCATCAAAATCGACCGCGTATACGATCAAGAGCCGGACGCGGGTCTCGGCAACGGTGGTCTGGGACGTTTGGCGGCTTGCTATATGGACGGTCTGGCGACCTGCGATTATCCGGCGACCGGCTACTCGATAAGATACGAGTACGGTATCTTCAAGCAGAAGATAGTGGACGGCTGGCAGACCGAGCTTCCCGATAACTGGCTGCCCGGCGGCGGCGCGTGGTTAGTGCCCGTGCCCGATCAGGCTGTTGAGGTACGCTTCGACGGTCAGGTCCAGGAATCGTGGGACGACGGCAATCACCGTCTTGAATATGTAGGTTACAACAGCGTAAACGCCGTTCCTTATGATATGTTCGTTTCGGGCTACGACAGCAAAGGCGTTTCCAAGCTTCGTTTGTGGAGCGCGGAGAGTATGTCGTTTGATATGGCTTCGTTCAACACGGGCGATTATGTGACGGCGCTCGGCGCGAACAACATTGCGCACTCTATTTCCAAGGTGCTTTACCCGAACGATAATCACGCGGAGGGCAAGGCACTTCGTCTGCGCCAGCAGTATTTTATGTGCGCTGCTTCCGTTTCGGATATCGTAATGCGCCATATGAAGGTTTACGGCAACCTCAATAATTTCCACGAGAAGGTCGCTATCCACATAAACGATACTCACCCGACGCTCGCTATCCCCGAGCTTATGAGAATACTCCTTGACGAGTGCGGCTACGGCTGGGATCAGGCTTGGCATATCGTCACCAGCACCTTCGCCTACACCAACCACACGGTAATGTCCGAGGCTCTTGAAAAGTGGGACGAGGACCTTGTCCGCAGAATTCTGCCGAGAATTTACCAGATCATCTGTGAGATCAACCGCCGTTACTGCGAAGAGCTTATGAGCAGAACGGGCGACGGCGATAAGGTGGCTAAAATGTCCATCGTTCAAGAGGGCAAAATTCATATGGCATATCTCTGCGTGGCGGCTTCTCACAGCGTAAACGGAGTTTCCAAGCTCCACTCGCAGATCATCAAGGATGACGTTTTCCGTCTTCAGTACCTTGACAAGCCGCACCAGTTCAAGAATGTCACCAACGGTATCGCGTACAGAAGATGGCTGCTCCAGTCCAACCCGCAACTTACCGACTTGCTTACCGAGTGTATCGGCGACGGGTTTAAAAAGGATGCTTCCGAGCTTATAAAGTTCCAGGTATTCGCGAACGACAAGAGCGTCCTCGAAAAGCTCGGACAGATAAAGCGCCGCAACAAGGAGCGCTTTGCGGAGCACGTTGAGAAAACCACCGGCGTAAAGCTGAATGTAGACAGCATTTTCGACGTTCAGGTGAAGCGTCTGCACGAATACAAGCGTCAGCAGCTCAACGCGATGAACATCATTGCGGATTACAACTATCTGAAACAAAACCCGGACGCTCCGTTTGTTCCGAAAACGTATATTTTCGCGTCGAAGGCAGCTCCCGGTTACTATATCGCAAAGCAGATCATCAAGATGATCTGGTGCATCGGCGAGGAGATAAAGCACGACCCCGTTCTCCGCGAGAAACTGCAGGTCATCTTCCTTGAGGATTACTGCGTAACGCTTTCCGAGATACTGATGCCTGCGGCGGAGATATCCGAGCAAATATCCCTTGCCGGAACGGAGGCTTCTGGTACGGGAAATATGAAGCTTATGCTGAACGGCGCGCTTACTCTGGGAACCTACGACGGCGCGAACGTCGAGATACACGAGGCTGTCGGCACGGACAACATCTTCATTTTCGGTATGAGAACGCCCGAAGTGAACGAGATGCGTATGAGGGGCTACAATCCACAGAGCTATATCGATCAAAGTCCCGTTATCAAGAATGTTATCCAAAGAATGTATAACGGCATAAACGGCGCGACGTTCGAGGAGGTCGCGGGCTCTATCCAGAACAAGGACTTCTATATGGCGCTTGCGGATTTCGACAGCTACCGCGGCACTCAGGACTACATCAGCCAGGTCTACAAGAACACCGAGGAATGGAACAAGAAGTCGCTGATGAATATCGCGGGCGCGGGACGCTTCTCCGCGGACAG
>DILZ01000098.1:10458-21083 GCA_002425305.1 Ruminococcaceae bacterium UBA5579 | reverse complement strand
GGACACAACAAGCTGTATTAAGGAGTAATTATGAGCAATCTGCCTATTTTCGACTGCTTCGACACAAGCTACAAGCACCCGTTCGGGGCTTTGCGGCGCGGTCAGCCGTCAATGTACAACGTTCGTATACCGAAGTATATGCAGGTGTCCGGGCTTACGCTCGTTATGTTCCGTCCGGGCTTTAAGGAGCGCTTTATCGAGCTTGCGCTTCAGGACGAGAGCGGCGACGACAATATCTATTCCTGTGTTTTCACGCCTAAAAACTGCGGCTTGCACCACTATTATTTTACCTGTATTATGGACGGCAGGCGGCGCTACATAAAGCGCACCGGAGCGAATATTGGCGTGTTTGAGGGCGAGGAGCTGTTCCAGCTTACCGTGTTTGATGAGAATTTGTACACGCCCGCGTGCGTTCGTGGCGGGATAATGTATCAGATATTCCCCGACAGATTTTACAAAAGCGGAGTAAAGCACGAGAACGTCCCAGAGGATAGGATTATCCGCGACGATTGGTACGGCACACCGCGTTATCTTCCCGATGAAAAAGGCGTCGTGCGCAACAACGACTACTTCGGCGGCGATCTTCGCGGCATAATCGAAAAGCTGCCGTACATCAAGGAGCTGGGCGTTACTATCATATATCTTAACCCGATATTCGAGGCGCACGAGAACCACCGCTACAACACCGCGAACTATGAGAAGATAGACCCTATGCTGGGGACGGAGGAGGATTTTGTCGAGCTTTGCCAAAAGGCGAAGGAAATGGGTATTGACATAATTCTGGACGGCGTGTTCTCTCACACGGGCGCTGATTCGATCTATTTCAACAAGTTCGGGCGCTACGGAGAGAAAACAGGCGCTTACCGCGACCCCAACTCCCCCTATCATTCGTGGTACTCGTTCATAGCTTACCCCGAGCGCTACGACAGCTGGTGGGGCATTTCCACGCTGCCCAACGTGAACGAGAACAACCCCGCCTACACCGATTATATCTGCGGCGACGGCGGCATACTGCAAAAGTGGATAAAGCTGGGGGCGCGGGGCTGGCGCTTGGACGTAGCCGACGAGCTTCCCGACGAGTTTCTTGACAACCTCAATAAAGCGGTCAAGAAAATGGGCGACGACAAGGTGATATACGGCGAGGTATGGGAGGACGCTTCCAACAAGGAGAGCTACGGCANNATCGGCGGACAGCTTGATTCCGTTATGAACTATCCGTTCAAGGAGGCGATACTGAACTATGTGAAGTACGCCGACGGAAAGCTGTTTATTGACAGCATTATGTCTATCCTCGACCACTACCCTAAGCCCGCCGTTGATATGCTGATGAACTTCCTTTCCACGCACGACACCGAACGCGCTCTCACGCGCCTTGGCGGCGAAGAAGTCGGCTGGCACGACAAGAATTGGCAGGCTGAACGAAAGCTGGAGGGAGCGCAGTATCTTCTGGGAACGGCGCTGTTGAAATGCGCTATGGTCCTGCAGTTCTTTTTGCCCGGTATCCCGAGCGTTTACTACGGCGACGAGGCGGGTATGGAGGGATACCGCGAGANNCGACCCGTTCAACCGCCGCTGCTATCCGTGGGGCGATGAAAATCTCGATCTCATTGAGTTTGTGAAGCAGCTTTCCAAGATACGCAAGGGTACGCGCGCGTTCGAGCAGGGCGCTATGCGCTTTATCGAATGTAACGACAACGTCTGCGTTTTCGCGCGTTTCGACCGCATTACGCGTGAAGCCGCGATAATCTATCTCAACAAATCCACTAAGGGTAGAAGCTTTGAAATCAAGAACGACAAAACGGCGATGTTCTACGACTTCGAGCCGGCGTTCGACCGCTACGGCAAGGGTATAAGGGACGACAAGGTACACGTTGCGCCGTTCGATTACGCTGTGCTCTACTGCAAGATATGAGAACAAGTTATAAGGAGCGCGGCTATGAACTTCAAATGCAGGTGCTGCGGACAAATCGTCGACGAAAATCCCGTTTTGATCGAGGGCTTATCGGAGTTCGCCTATAATGTCGAATGGCTTGAAACCGGAGAACCCGTACCGCCGCTTGAGGAACGATTTTGGCCTCGTGCAAACGCTCTTCCAAAGGCGGGAGAGCGGAGGATCATAAAGGTCGGATATTACACTCCGTTTAACAGTGAAATCGGAGACAGCTTCAACGTGCTTTTTTTGCCCGCCAATTCGGCGCTTAACGGTTGGGAGGAAGCTCCCGAGGAGTTGGGGCTTTCGGCTATCGTAAACTGCGTTTTTGAAAAAGTCGTAAGTGACGATGAATATCAAGCGTTTATTGAGATCTCCGTAAACCGCGTTATCTTGCTCACCGAATTGTGCGAACGCTACCCGTGCAGCAAGGCGGAAAGTCTGTTTGCAGGCGGATTTGGTGAGCTCTTAAAGCAAGAATTTACCTGGAGGGATTGGGAGTATTATTCCTTTGACGCGCAGGGCGACTGCGGCGACTGGCGGCTTATTTTCACGGACGGAAAGGGAACTCGACATTTAATTCTTCAATGCGATTGGGGTTGGCACGGAGGGCATATTTTGTTCGGAAACGCCGTGACAAGCTAAACTTTGTGAAGAAGCAATAAAAGACAATGTGCGCGGAAGCTCCGCGCACATTATTTTTGTTTAATAAATGAAAATTACTTCAAGTGATTATATCCGCCGTCCAGAATTATCTTGCGGTAGTTCTTATAGCACACGTCCAGATCGACGCCGCCCTCTATCCCCGCGACCTTTCCGTAGGGAGTGTACTGCCATATTCCGAAATCCCCCTTGTACGACGGGCTTGGAAACCACTCCGCAAGCCATACCTCATACTCCGAAAGCTCGTTCATATTAAGGTAGGTCGTTGCCCAGCTTTTGTTCGTGTAGAGCATCGGATAATATCCCGCGTTCTTTACCTCGTCCAAAAACACCTTTGCTATTTTTGTTCGTTCCTCGTTGGTGAGGTTATCCTGTTGTGACGGCTCTTCAAAGTCGAGCACCGCAGGAAAATCGAGCGTATACGGCGCGATGGTCTTTATGAAAAAGCGAGCCTCTTTCCGCGCGTCCTCGGGAGTTTCCGCCCAAAGGTAGTGATACGCACCCACCATCAGTCCCGCTTCCTTTGCCTTAACGGCGTTTTGCGCGAAACGTATATCCTCGCCCGAAATGATGTCCGTGCCGTCGCCTATCGAGGAACGCAGCAAAACAAAATCCACACCCGAAGCCTTCACGCGTTTCCAATCAATAGCACCCTGATAGCGCGAAACATCAATGCCGATCCAATGCACCTTCTCCGGCTCGGAATCATATTCCGAAGGTGCGTTATTGTTGATAGGCTCAATTTCAGCAGCGGCGGCGTTTCTGTTATCGATAAGCTCTCCCGCCTTTGTGAGGGTAAACCGCCCGCCGTTTTCCCTGTAAAGCCTTGAACCTTCGCCGAGCGTTATTACTCCGCCGGAATAAATATTATTGTACAGATACAGCGTACCGTTTGACACTATAGTGCCGTTCATCGTTACGGCGATAACACCTTTAAGGAACAGCATACCGTTCTTTTCGCATACTAATTTTCCCGTCAGCTTTACATCGGCGCTTTTTGAGATCGTAAAGCGGTTGTGGTTTATAAGCTCGCCCGTCCTGTAAACGCTCACCTCGCCCGAAAACGCGGTTATGCCCTTTCTGCCCGTCAAAAACGTTGAGGAGAGGTGCATAACGGAGCTTGTCGTTCCTGTAAACGTTCCGTGATTAGTCACGGCGGAGTTTTTTGAAGCGACCAGCTCGCCCGATATTATCACGCTTGCCGACGGTTCCGCGATAAGCTCGCCCTTCACGAAAAGCGAGCTGCCGTAATATACCGTGAGCGAGCCGCCGTTTTTCACGAGAAGTCTGCTGCTCTTCGGTATGGTGACACTTTTTTCATCGGTAATATTCACGCGGCTGTCTATGTAATAATTTTGGTTTTCCTTAAGCTCATTGCTGCCCGTCCAGCGTTTATAGCCGCTGATGTCTATCTGGGAATACTCCGCGGCTGTTGTGTCCGCCTTNNTGTTGAGGGGACTGCCGTGAAAAATCCCACGGCAAACACCGCCAAAAGCATCAGCGCTGCTATTCTTTTTAACAAATTCATTTTTCACACTCCGTCATTTTGTTGAGTAACGTGTTATCTTTGATTTTTGACGTTCCGCGCTTCTGGTGCTTTCCGCATTATGTTCGCGGTCGAAGCGCACTACCCTTTATAATTATATTTTCGCATATTTTTTCGCGTTTGTCAAATGTTTTTTTGAATTATTATAATTATTTTTAGAGAAAATCGCATTATTCGGCATAATGTTCAAAGAAACGCAATAAAAGTCGTTAAAAATCCACAAACCCGACTCTTGAAAAACTATGACCGACCCGGTTCACTTATAGACCGTGCCCCCCTATGTATCCGCGAACGCCTGTTCGCGGAACACCCCGAATACCTATTATTCCTGCGTGTTGACGACGGAAAGCGGATCTATCCACTTGCCGCCTTGCTTTACGCCCACGTGCAGGTGCGGTTGTTGCAGTATCTCGCACTGATTTGTATCGCCGGTCTTACCGAGTATCTCCCCCTGCTTGACCGCCTGTCCCGCCTTGACATTCAATTCCTTTGCCAAGCCGCAATACTGTACGTCCAAACCGTTGCTCTGCTCCACCACGACATAAATGCCCCAAAGCGCGTCGTCCTTGATCTCCTTTATAACGCCCTCGGACATCGATCTAACCTCAGTGCCCGGCTCGCATAGTATATCGCAGCCGTCGTGAGTTTTCCATACACCCAGCGTTTCGGATTTCACAAGCTCGCCGTTGCTGAACGGATGTGAAATCTCGCCCTTAACGGGCATAATGTTGCCCGCGTCCGATACGATCGGCTTATTGACCTCTACCGTGCCGGACGAGCCGTTCGCCGGTTTTTGGGTGCTGCTTGAGCTGCTGTCGGGTTTAGGCACGCTTGTGACGGGGTTTTGTACGGGAACGTCCGATGACGTTGGTGCGGAGAACGTGTACGTCTGCTGACTTGCTGAGGATTTGGCGGGCGTGTTTGTCGGAATAAGCTTGTTTACCGTGGAGCGATACGCCGCGAACATAGTTATCGCGACTGCCGCCGCGCCCGATGCGGCAAGTATCACCCATTTCTTCTCGGAGTTGTTTTTTTTCTTCATAGTAACATTCCTTTCGGTTTTTTGTATGGATCCGGGATAATGCTAGTTTTGCCGAAAATTGGGAATATATACAAATGTTGTTCAAAACTTATCAAGCACATTAAAAAACACATACCCGCTTGCTTTTTTCGGGGAAATATGATATAATAAAAATAATTGGGTTTGTAATGTGCCGCTCCGCCGAATGTTTTTGAAGGACGATTGATGAACGTTAATATAAACCCGCTTCAACAAAAGTTCGGCGCGCTGCCGTAATATAGGGAGGTAAAAATGAAGCTTGGAATGGTTGGTCTGCCGAACGTCGGCAAAAGCACCCTTTTTAACGCGCTGACAAACGCGGGCGCGGAAAGCGCGAACTATCCGTTTTGTACTATCGAACCGAATGTGGGTATAGTTTCCGTTCCGGACGAGCGGCTGGACAAGCTCGCCGAAATGTATCACCCGGAAAAGTTCACTCCCGCGACGCTGGAGTTCGTGGATATCGCGGGACTTGTAAAAGGCGCGTCCAAGGGCGAGGGTCTGGGAAACAAGTTCTTGTCGAATATACGCGAGGTGGACGCTGTCGTGCACGTTGTGCGCTGCTTTAACGATGACAATATAATCCACGTCGACGGCTCTATAGGCGCGGCAAGGGATATCGAAACGATAAATCTTGAGCTTATCTTCAGCGATCTGGAAATTCTGGAACGCAGAATAGACCGCGCGAAGAAAGCCCTTAAAGGCGATAAGTCGGCGCAGGCGGAGGTCGATTTCTTTGAGGCGCTAAAAGCGCATCTTGAGAGCGGCAAGTCCGCGCGGAGCTACGACTTCTCCGACGAGGAACGTGCTATGCTCAAGGACACGCCCCTGCTCTCCAACAAGCCCGTAATTTACGCGGCTAACCTGTCCGAGGCGGATTTCACCGGCGACATCAACTCCAACGAGGAGTATCGCGCGGTTATCAAGATAGCCGAAGAGGAACACGCCGAGGTGCTGCCAATTTGTGCGCAGATAGAAGCGGAGATATCCGATATGTCGGACGAGGACAAGGCAATGTTCTTATCCGATATGCACCTTGAAAGCTCGGGTCTTGCGCGTATCATCAAGACGGGCTATCGCTTGCTGGGACTTATCTCCTACCTCACGGCGGGCACGCCCGAGGTTCGCGCGTGGACTATTACAAAAGGTACAAAAGCGCCCCAGGCAGCCGGCAAGATACACACCGATTTCGAGAAGGGCTTTATCCGCGCCGAGATAGTTTCCTTTGACGACCTTATCAGCTGCGGCTCTATGGCGGCGGCAAAGGAAAAGGGTCTGGTGCGGTTAGAGGGGAAGGATTATGTTATGCAGGACGGGGACGTTACTTTGTTCCGCTTTAACGTTTGATAGTAGGACATTGATTAGAGGTTAGAGGTTAGATGAAAATTATCGGGCTTATCGGCGGAATGAGCTGGGAGAGCACCGTCACATATTATCGATTAATAAACGAATATGTAAAAAACAAGTTGGGCGGTTTACATTCCGCAAAGATACTTCTATACAGCGTCGATTTTGCGGAGATAGAGGAGTGTCAAACGAACGGCGATTGGGACAAAAGCGCCGCGATACTCGGCGCTGCGGCGCTGAGCCTTCAAAAAGCGGGCGCGGATCTTATCGTCATCTGCACGAACACGATGCACAAGGTCGCTCCCGAAATATCCGCAATGATAGATATACCTATAATTCACATAGCCGACGCGACGGCGGACGCGCTGCTTGCCGCAAACATCACAAAGGCTGCTTTGCTTGGTACAAAGTACACGATGTTACAGGATTTTTACAGGGAACGCCTCGAAAAGCGCGGCATTTCGGTACTTGTCCCGAACGGCGGCGATATCGAGATCGTGAACCGCGTTATCTACGATGAGCTGTGCTGCGGTGTTGTTTCGCCCTCCTCGCGGGAGGAGTATGTGCGGATAATCGGCGAGTTGAAGCAGCAGGGCGCACAGGGAGTTATACTCGGCTGCACCGAGATCGGTATGCTGATCGACGAGCAGTGCTCGCCTCTTCCCGTTTTCGATACAACTGTGATTCACGCCGAAAAAGCGGCGGAAATCTTATACTAATTTGCCATTAAAGTGTAGACAAAAATAAGGTATTACATTAAGGCAGCACCGCACAAATAAGTCTATACATTGATTTCAAATTAGTATCACTTCAAGAGGGGTGAAATTGCAATGAACAAGGTCATTCGCTGCAAGAACAACAACAACCGAAAGGTGTTCGGATTGCTTCTTGCGCAGGTGTTTTTGGGTGTGTGCCCCGTGCTGCTGCTGGTGTTCTTTGTTTTTTTCCACTTGTACGAAACTAAGATAACGGCGATAGTGGCGATAGCGCTGATATTCCTGTGCAACGTGGCGTACAGCATAGTCGCGAGAAGGTATAACGTGCTGAACAGCGGCAGACGCGGCGAACGCAGGCTTTATAAGGCTATACGTCATATCGACGGCAACAATATCGTGTTCTGTAATCTTCCGGTACGCTATAAGCGCGGCCGTTCGGAGCTGGATATGCTCGTGATAAGCCACAAGGGGATAATTATCATAGAAGTAAAGAACCATTCGGGCACTATCGCGGGGGACTGGAAGGCGGATAAATGGGAGCAGCATAAGTTCTATAAAAACAAACAGCATTCCGTTCAGGAAATGGACAACCCGATAAAGCAAGTGCGCCGTCAGCGCGATATTGTTAAGAGCATACTGAACGCGGCGGGCGAGGAGGTCTGGATAGATTCGGTTCTGTATTTTTCAAGCAGCAACGCGAAGTTAAAGCTCAATCTGCGCGAAAACGACTATGTGTGCCTCGGCAGCAAGGAGCTGCTGAATTTCCTCAACGGCTACGATCGCGGCGAAGTGATCTCAAAAATACAAATGGAAAAGTATGCGCGCATACTCAACGAGGCACGCGCGAAAATATAGGGAGTTTTTAATGGAACACAAGGGCACGCTTACGCTTGAAACGGAGCGGTTGATATTGCGGCGGTTTACTCTAGAGGATGCGGAATGTGCGTTTAAAAATTGGATGTCGAACGATAATGTCACGATGTTCTTGCGGTGGCAGACCCACAAGGACGTTTCCGTCACGCTGGAGTATCTGCAATTCCTCCTCGACAACTATTCAAGAAACGATTTCTACGAATGGGCTATCGAGCTGAAAGTTCTCTGCGAGCCAATCGGTTCTATCAGCGCGGTCGCTTTGAACGAGTGGGCAAGCTCCGTGGAGATAGGCTACTGTATCGGTGAAAAGCAGTGGCGGCAGGGAATAACGAGTGAAGCGCTGGCGGCGGTGATGCGGTTCTTTTTCGAAGAGGTAGGCGCGAATCGCGTTTTCTCGGAGCACGACGTAAACAATCCGAACTCGGGCAAGGTAATGCAGAAGTGCGGGCTGAAACACGAGGGGACGCTGCGCCACGGAGACCGCAACAACACGGGCTTTTGCGACACGGCGGTCTACGGACTGATAAGAGAGGAATACGAGGAGCTTTACAAAAATGGAGCTTGTGATAAAGCGTTTTGATGAACTGACGAACGGAGAGCTTTACGATATTCTGAAAGCCCGCTCGGACGTTTTTGTGGTGGAGCAGAACTGCCCCTATCCCGATATGGACGGCAAGGACAAGGCGGCGTATCACCTCTTTTTGCGTGACGAAAACGGAATTGCGGCGTATTTGCGAGTGCTCAAGGCGGGTGCTTCGTTTCCCGAACCCGCGCTTGGACGTATCTTTACAACGCGGCGCGGCGAGGGGCTGGGCGCGGAGATAGTACGCGAGGGGATAAGGTTCGCGCGGGAGAAGCTCGGCGCGGAGAAGCTGCGTATAGAGGCGCAGGTGTACGCGCGTGGTTTTTATGAGAAGCTGGGATTTCGGCAGTGCTCCGAGCCGTTTATTGACGACGGCATAGAACATATCGAGATGATCCTGGATATTATTTGAATGGCGGCTTATTGATCAATGTGAGGTATAGAAGTATTGCGGTGTCGAGCGAAAACGCTCGACGCCGCAATCGTTTATAAATCATAATAAAAGGTATTGCCTGTGGCGCACCGATTTTTTATGTAAAAATTTCCACGAATTTTAGTGCGGCAGGTTCTCAAAATATAACAAGAAAAGTTAAACGGTGTACTAAAACATCGGGAAAGGATAAATTATGAATATCTCCAATCAGGAATACGGCGAGCTTGCCAAGCGCCGCTCGCCCGCTTCCGCAATGTATAAAACTCTTCCAATATCGTTCGTTATAGGCGGACTTATTTGCTGTCTTGGCGAAGGGCTTCTGAATATGTACGGCGCGTTCGGGCTTCCCGAGGATCAGGCGGGTGCATGGACTTCTATCACTCTCATCTTCCTTTCGGCTCTGCTGACGGGACTGAAACTCTATGACCGTATCGCGCAGCACGCAGGCGCGGGAACTCTTGTGCCGATAACGGGCTTTGCGAATTCCGTTGTTTCGCCCGCGCTGGAATTCAAAAGCGAGGGCTTTGTGCTGGGGCTTGGCGCAAAGATGTTCATCATCGCGGGTCCGGTCATAGTTTACGGAATTTCCGCGTCCGTTATTTACGGTATCGTTTATTATATTACCACGTTGTTTTAGGAGGCGATCAGCTTGGCTGTTTGTGAAGGAAAAACATTTAAATTCGGGAACGCCTCGATAATCGGATATGCGAGCGTTGTCGGAAAGATCGAAGGCGATGGTCCATACGGCGATGAGTTCGATGAGGTAGTGGAGGACAACAAGGGCGGCGCGGAGACCTGGGAGCAAGCCGAGGCGCAGCTCCAGACCAAAGCGCTTCAGCACGCTATGGACAAGGCGGCGCTCACGTCCGAGAAAATGGACTTAATTTTCGCGGGCGATCTGCTTAACCAATGCACGGGCTCGAGTTACGGCTTAAAGGAGTTTTATATCCCGTTTCTGGGGATATACGGCGCTTGCTCTACGTTTGCCGAAGCGCTGCTTTTATCCGCGTCTATGGTTAACGCGGGGTACGTCGACAACTGCGCTGCTGTTACAAGTTCGCACTTCTCGTCGGCGGAACGTCAGTTTCGCTTTCCGCTGAACTACGGCGGAGTGCGCACTCCCACTGCGCANNCAGCGTCGGGCGCGGCGATAGTAACGTCAGCGCTTGAGCCGCCTTATATCCGTGCGGCGACCGTCGGGAAAATACAGGATATGGGCATCTCCGATCTCAACAATATGGGAGCGGCTATGGCGGGTGCGGCTTACGACACGCTGTCAAGGCACTTCAAGCATATGGGTACTCACCCGGAAAGCTACGACCTCATCATAACAGGCGACCTCGGTCAGGTGGGCAGCGAGCTGCTTTACGATCTGTTCAGGCGCGATGGGATAGCTCTTGAAAAGTGGCACAAGGACTGCGGATTAATGCTTTACGACCGCGAGAGCCAGGACGTTCACGCGGGCGGCAGCGGC
>DILZ01000098.1:10117-10294 GCA_002425305.1 Ruminococcaceae bacterium UBA5579 | reverse complement strand
TAGTAGTTAGTTGTTACGGAAGCGACATTATGGCGGCGCACCAAAAGCGCGTCGTAACTCGCAGCAACCTTTCGGCGGCGCATAAAATTCGAGAAAGCGAGCAATATTGCCGTAGTGAAGCGAAACGGAGGAAATGTTGCTCGGCTAGCAAACGCAGCGAAGCGAAGTGAGCGGTTC
>DILZ01000098.1:0-10040 GCA_002425305.1 Ruminococcaceae bacterium UBA5579 | reverse complement strand
TAGATCTTACAAAGCTCACTCCCGCAAGAATACTCACGACCTATGTCGTTACGGGAGTGGTTCTTGGAGCTTTGGGCTGGTATCAGCCGCTTATCGACCTCGCGGGCGGCGGAGCTACCGTGCCTCTTACGGGCTTCGGTAATCTGCTTGCAAAGGGCGTGCGGGAATCCGTGGACAAATACGGAATAATCGGCGCGTTTATGGGCGGGTTCACCAATGCCGCTGTCGGGATATCCGCGGCGATATTCTTCGGATTGCTTGCCGCGCTCGCATTTAAGAGCAGCGGGACAAAGATCAATGAAAAATAACGAAAAAGCCGCCCTAAATCGGGGCGGCTGATATTGTAATTTTAATCTCTCAGCAAAGCGTAAAGGTCGCCGATGTTTGCCGGAGTGTAGTTTTTTCCCTTGTAGGTAACGGTAAACGCCACGTTGTAGTCGAAAGCATTCTGCGAAAGCTCCTGCATACTGTCGGGGAGGTCTATTTTTATAAGGCTNNGCTCGTGCAGCCGCTGAAGGCCCCCGTGCCGATCTCCTTCAGACCTTCGGAAAACTTTATTGACGAAAGCGACTTGCAGTTTTGAAAAGCGTATTTGCCGATATCTTCAACTCTTGCGGGAATGGTTATGGATTTTAGTTCCGAGCAGCCCGCGAACGCGTAGCCGTCGATCTCCCTCAGAGTTTCGGGGAGCGTTATCTCTCGTGCGTTCGGAAACAGCGTCTTGCGGGCGTTTCCGCTTATGCTTACTACGTTCATTCCGTTGATTTGAGAGGGTATGGTGATTGTTGTATCATCATCTCCTCCTCCTAGAATCTCTACGCCGCCATTTACTCTTTGGAAAGAATAAACCGCTTTCGGCTTTGAGTTTTCCTCGGGCTGTGAGGACGTAACATCGGAGCTTTGCGGCTGACTTTGCGTTGAGCTTTCTGCCTCCGACTGTGACGAGCTGTTCGACGCGGTGCTTAAGCTTGTACCGGCCGTTGTTGATGTGCTTTGAGAACCGATTTGCGATGAGCTTGAAACAATGCTTGAAGTGCTTTCCTCAGAACTTCCGTTTTCGTTTCCGTTTTTGCACGCCGTAAGCGACAAAACCGCCGCAAAGCAAGTTATAAGCGATATAATTTTTTTCAATTTTTTATCCTTTCCTAAAATATGACTGTTAATATTACATCATTTAAATCATATGATCTTTATGATGCGATTTCTTGATCATACCGCAGATCAAGCAACATTTTATTTAAAAATTATTTTATGTAACTCGCCGATATTCGAGGCGATATAAGCGGGCTTCAAGGCTTCCAGCTCCGCTCTCTCCCGAAATCCCCAAAGCACCCCGCACGCGTCCAATCCCGCGTTTTTGGCGGTCTGCATATCCACGCCGCTGTCGCCGACATAAAGCGGTCCGCAATTGGTTTTTTTGTATTTTTCGGCGAGATAAAGCGCCGCTTTCGGATCGGGCTTCGTGTCGTAGCCCTGTCCCGCGCCGACTATCTCCGCAAGGCTGNNGCCGTAAAACGAACGCAGCAGCTCCTCGGCGAATACACGATCTTTATTGGTATTGCAAACAGCCGTTATCCCGCGTTCCTTAAGCTCCGCGAGAAGCTCGGTCATACCGTCGTAGGGACGGGTGAGGTCGGATTTGTGAAGCTCGTAATACTCCGAGAAAAGCACGTGTATTTTCTTGAGCGTTTCCGCATCGGAGTGAGGCGGGCATATACGCTCGATGAGCTTCGGTATGCCGTTTCCAACAAAATAGCGGTATTTTTCCGTTTCGTGAACAGGGAAGCCCATTTCGCGCAGCGCGTAATTTCCCGCTGCCGCGAGATCTCCCAGCGTATCCAGAAGCGTACCATCCAGGTCGAAGATTATCGGATCGTACATTTTCATCACCTCAAATAGATATTATACAACAAACCCCAACGGTTGTCAACCGTTTTTCACCGATTTTTTGCGAGCAAATGTTGTTTTGGTACTTGATTTATTTCCCGGGAAATGTTATAATTATTATATCGGCTATTATATCGCTGCTCAATATAAATTCAAAATCGGAGGACACGAGTATGACTGTTAAGACTTTTTCGATAAATCCCGAAAAAACGGCGTTTGTAAAGGCGTATCTTCCCGACGCCATAACCGATATCAAATACAGCGAAAAACGCCCGTCCGTGGTGATCTTCCCGGGCGGCGGCTATGAGTACTGCTCCGAACGCGAGGGTGAGCCGGTTGCGTTTCAATATCTTGCGGCGGGCTACGCGGCTTTCGTCGTTACATATTCCTGCAATAAGCCGTTTCCCGCTCCGCTTAACGACGCGGCTTACACGTTCTATAAGATACGTCTGAGAGCGGAGGAATTTTGCATAGACCCGAACAAAATAGCGGTTTTGGGATTTTCCGCCGGCGGACATCTCGCGGGCTGCCTCGCGACTATGTGGAACGACGTTTCCGTCGTAAAGACGATAGGCTGCACCGCCGAGGAGCTTCGCCTNNCGCCGCCGTGCTGTGTTACCCCGTCATAAGCGGAGTGACCTCCCCGCACGAGGGCAGCTTTAAGGTGCTGCTGGGCGACGAACCTTCGCGCTCCGACCTGTCGCGGCTGTCGCTCGAGAACCGCGTTACTCCGAAGACCCCGCCCATTTTCATATGGGCGACCGCCAACGATGCGTCCGTTTCCGCGCACAATTCGCTTGTAATGGCAAAGGCGTGCATCTCGAACAAGATACCTATGGAGCTTCATTTGTTCGACGAGGGTCCTCACGGCAGCGCTACTTGTGATAAGCCGACTGCCCGCGACAACAATGACATAACTCCCCGTGTGCGCGAGTGGATACCGCTGTCTGTGCAGTTCCTCAACAAGTATATGAATGTATGAGATAGAGGTAAGAAGCTAGAGGGGTGTGGGGCTTTTTTGAAAGCGCTTTTGGTTATAGATATGCAGGAGGTGACGGTCGGAAAAGACCACGCCAAAATGTTTGATTACGAACCCGACATCATTTCAAAGGTGAATGACATTATCGGGCAAAACGATTTTGTTGTCTACATAAGAAATCTTATGAAAAACAATTTTATAAACAGGCTCGCGCCCGTGAAATGCTTTGACGGCACGCGCGAGGCGGAGCTTGCGGAGGGCTTGAAGATCGTTTCCGAAAACGTTTTTGACAAGTACGCGGGCAACGCTTTCTCCAATGAGAGGCTCGGCGAGTTTTTGAAAAAAAACGGTGTTCGTGAAGTGGAGCTTGTCGGAGTGGACGGCGGCGGCTGCGTTTCGCTTACCGCGATCGGAGCGGTGAACGCGGGATTTAAGGTCGTTATGAATACAGCGGCTATCGGCACGGTTTTTAAAAGCAAGCAAAAAACTTACTATAATTCTCTGCGCAAAATGGGCGCGGTATTTATTTGATTTTTTCAATTAGGAAAGAGCTGAAGAAAGCAGGACTATTATGCCAATCGAAAAGCTGACCTATACAAAAGGCGAAAAAATTGCCGAGATAGCGGCGGCGGTCATTGCCGCTTGCGGTATTGCGGGATATATCGTTCTTATGGCTTCCGGAAAGGTATCGGGCGTGGCAATAATAATGATCTTATCGACGCTTATTTTATATGGCGTATGCACGCTTTGCTCGACAATGCCGCAGCATATGAATGTTTTTTTGCACCCCGAAAATTGTTCGGAGAAACAATTGCATAATGCCCGCAGAGGATTTATTATCGGGAAGATATTATTTATTGCGGCGATGTTCGCTGTGACGGCAATGGGCGGTATTACCGTCTAAATATTCCGCAGTAACATTTTGGCGGCGCATTACAGCAACGCTCAAATAAGTGCAACGCAATGGTGGCAATGCCGCTCGGCTAGCGAACGGAGCGAAGCGAAGTGAGCGGTTCTCGAATTTTAAATTTAAATAAGGAGAAATTATGGACAGAAAAACACGCTCGGAAAAGGTTTTGAAAAAGCACAGGATTTTAATTAACCCCACCCTCTCGCGGATAATGAACGAGGACGAGGCAAAGCTTCGTTCTCCGGAGGAGATCGTAAAACGCTCCGTGACAGCATTCCTGACGTGCCAGATAGCAATAGATATTCTCAACAACAACGGCGCGGCGGAATCCATTGAGTTTTTCACGCCGATCTTAGACCGCTTTGGTCTGCGCGGAGAGCTCACCGAAGACGAAAAACCGTATTTTGATCTCTCGCTGTGCGATAACATCACCGAACAGCCTTTTCCGAGCGTGTTTTTCTNNAAGCGAAGTGAGCGGTTTTCCGCGACTTTTAGATAAGGAGATATTATATGAAAAAGGCATTTGTGACAAAAGAACAGGTTGACGAGATAGTAAAAAGCTACCCCACCCCGTTTCACATCTACGATGAAAAGGGCATACGTGAGAACGCTCGTGCGCTGAAAGCCGCGTTTTCGTGGAACAAGGGGTTTAGAGAGTATTTCGCGGTGAAGGCTACTCCGAACCCGTTTATAATGAAGGTATTGCAGGAGGAAGGCTGCGGCTTTGACTGCTCGAGCTACACGGAGCTTTTGCTGTCCGAAGAGGTGGGAGTTCGGGAGCACGATATTATGTTCAGCTCCAACGCCACTCCTGACGAGGACTTCAAGAAAGCGTTCGAGCTGGGCGCTATCATCAACCTTGACGACTTCACGCACATCGATATTCTCGATAAGCTGACGGGTATCCCCGAAACGATATGTTGCCGCTACAATCCCGGCGGCGAGTTCAAGACGGACGGTTCTCCGAACGTTATGGATACTCCGCGCGACGCGAAGTACGGTATGACGCACGAGCAGATAGTTGAGGCTTACGGGATACTCAAGGAAAAGGGCGCGAAAAGGTTCGGTATGCACGCGTTTCTCGCCTCGAACACACTCACGAACGACTACTACCCCACGCTTGCGCGGATAATGTTTAAAGCGGCTGTGGATATCAAGGAGAAGTCGGGCGTGGAGCTGTCGTTTATCAATCTGAGCGGCGGCGTGGGTATTGCGTATAAACCCGACCAATCCTCAAACGACATCGCGGTCATCGGAGAAGGCGTGCGCAAGGCGTATGAGGAGATACTCGTGCCCGCGGGAATGGGCGATGTTGCTATCTTCACCGAGCTTGGACGGTTTATGCTTGCGCCCTATGGAATGTTGATAGCGACCGCTATCCGCGAGAAGCATATTTATAAAGAATACATCGGGCTTGACGCTTGCGCCGCTAACCTTATGCGCCCCGCGATCTACGGTGCGTATCACCACATAACGGTTCTTGGTAAAGAGAACGCTCCGTGCGATACAAAGTACGACGTCACGGGCGGTCTGTGCGAGAACTGCGACAAGTTTGCGATAGACCGTATGCTCCCGAAAATTGATTTGGGCGACTACATCGCCATCCACGACACAGGTGCGCACGGCTTCTCAATGGGCTACAACTACAACGGAAAGCTGCGCTCCGCCGAGCTTCTGCTCCGCGAGGACGGCAGCGTTAAGATGATCCGCCGCGCGGAAACTCCCGATGACTACTTTGCGACTTTCGATTTCGCGGACGGGAAGTTCGAGCTTTGATACGGCGATAAACCGTACATTTATACTTACAGACCGCTTGTCGGCAGGCGTAGGGCTTGTCGGTGGGCGGTCTTTTTTGTGTTCCGGAGCGCATTGTGTGTCATATTGTATCATCATATTTCGAGTGTTGGCTGACGGTATAGGCGAAAATGCTTGACAAATTTAGAAAAATGTGTTATAATGAGGAAAAATCAACATAAAGAAAGGACGATCGATAATGATGAAGAAAATTTTGTCGTGTCTGGTTTGCGCGACGGTGGTTTTGAGTTTGGCGGGGTGCAGCTCGGAGAATGCTCCCGCGGTCAACTCATCGGGGGTGCAAGCGTCAGGCACAGGCAACATAGCAGGCAGCGAGAACTCTTCGGCAACCGGTTCGGGGGAGGTTGATAACACATCTTCAAGCTCTGAAAGCGAAGCGTCTTCCGATACATCGGAGACAGATGACGTTTGGGCAAATATCCCGGAAGAACCCGAAAATCTTTTTGAAACGGAAGAGGTGGACGGCGGTGTGGCAATAACAAAGTATAACGGCACTTCCGAAAAACTGAATATTCCCGCGAAAATCGGCGGGAAAGACGTTGTGGAAATAAGACTTTTGGGGCATTCCAAGCTTCAAGATGTTAACGTTCCGAAAAGTGTAAGAAATATCGATTCCGGTGCTTTTTGGTATACCAATAAGCGAGACCCTTCGGACTATTTGGGGCTTTACAATTTAACACATGAAACGCCTTTTCTCAAAAACAAGCGTAATGAAAATCCTTTGGTGATCATAAACGATATTGTAGTTGATGGGCGCACCTGTTACGGCAGTGTGGTCATTCCGGACGGCGTAAAGTCTATCTGCGCCGATGCCTTTGCCGACTCCGGTATCACGAACATCCATATCCCCGAAGGTGTGACTGCGATTAATGACAGCACCTTTGCCAATTGCAGTGGACTGTCCGAAATAAGTATTCCTCAAAGTGTAAATATAATAGGTAACTCGGCTTTCAAAGAATGTCAAAAACTTGCCGCACTTACTCTGCCCGGCGGATTGACTGCTATCGGGGATCTGGCGTTTATGCGCTGCAAGCTTACGAGAATAGATATTCCCGACAGCGTAACATCTATCGGCGAGGGTGCATTTTTATCTTGTGACGAGCTTGAAAGCATAAAGCTGTCCGATAGCTTGACGGAGATCAAAGAAAGAACCTTTCGTGATTGTATCAAACTAGCACAAGTTGATATGGGCGACAATGTTACGCTTATCGGCAATGCGGCGTTTTATCACTGCACAAGTCTAAAAAGCGTACGGCTTTCCCAAAACCTGAAAAAAATCGGTGAAGGTAGTATGGGTACAGGTGCTTTCGACGGATGTACAAGTCTTGAAGGCATAGCGATACCCGAAGGTGTGACCGAATTAGGCGGTTATACTTTTAGTGATTGTACATCTCTTGCGCAGATAGACCTTCCAAACAGTCTGACAAAGGTAGGATATTTAACTTTTTATACACGTAAATCAGCCACGAGCTACCCCGATACGATTATAACTTATAAGGGAAAAAAATACTCAGCTTCCGGAAGTCCGTTTAGCTCGCCTTATGAAGGAATTGACACGGTGCTAAACGGTTAAAAGCAGCGACGTTTTCAACCGTTGCTGCTTGAAATAAAAACACAGAAAGGAAAATATTATGTCAATTGTGAAATTGGAAACCAAAAAACTATCCGATCTCCCCTTAAATGAGGTGATCTACTCGTGCGTAGGAGATCACGCCGGCGACCCTTTTATAAAGTCGCTGGAGAAAAAAGCAAAGGATTTAAAAAATAACCCCTATGCTTTGTGGGCGGTAAGATTGCCCTATGAAAAGATGAAAGCGTTGTGCAAGGGCAAAAAAGAAATTTATGTTTTGCTTATAAACAACGGTAAACCCACAAGCAGCGAGAATAATTTTTCGGCGCACGCGACCGATGATCCCGCGATCACAATTCCCGATGTCCCGAAAATGGGTCTTGTTACCTGCGCCAAAGAAAAAAATTATCAAGCTTTTGTTGTAGCTAAAATTATCCGCATTGTAGGTGACAAGCAATTCTTTAAAAAGAAGTATGATCGAATATTATATTGCAACGGACAGGAATTCTTAAAGCTGAAATCCGATCCTCCCGAGCAGAAGACCTCTAAATATCTTGCGGAATACGCGCTTTTGCTAAAGCCTCCGTTTATTGTGCAGCTCGATGATTTTAGACTTATTTCCAAAAAATAATGAAACAACCACCCGTTCGGTGCGGGCTTCTCAAAAGTATAAAAAGCGCCTTTCCCCATAAGCTGAAAGACGCTTTTCACGCTAAAAACAAAACCGGCTTCGCTAAAAAACGAAGCCGGTTTGTTTGCTGTCAATTGTAACGACTGCGTTTATCGTAAGTCGATACCGCTGTCATCGTTATTATTTCTTCTTCTTTCTTTTCGCGCCTTTTGCAACGGAAGTAGCGCAAAGGCTGCCGCCCAAGAGCATCAATCCCGCAATGCCTATACCAACGCCCGTATTGGGGTTGTCGTTATCATCGGGGTCGGGTGTGGGATCGTCCGGAGTGGGATCGTCCGGAGTGGGATTGTCGGGCGTGGGATTGTCCGGTGTGGGATTGTTGGGGTTCTCAGGCTCTTCGGGCTTTCCGGGCTCCTCGGGCTTTTCAGGGTCTTCGGGGTCTTCAGGGTCTTCGGCTATGTTCTCGCATATGGGCGGCTCTTCAGAGCCGGCTGCGCCATAAGTTACCTTGCCCTCGCCGTCAACGATCGATACGCTTGCCGCGAACACTTTGTCGGAAAGCGTATATCCCTCCGGAGCTTTGGTTTCCTTGATGTAATATGTCGTGTTCGGTTTGATGTAATTTCCGCCGCCAAATCCCGATTCGAAAACGGCTACCGCTTTATCCGCGCCTTTTGTCGAAGTCGCGGACGTGAGCAGCGTTGTGCACGCCTCATCGCTGTAAAGACCGAACTCCGCGCCTGCAAGCGGGTTGTTTTCACCGTCTACTTTGAACAAGCTAATCACGGGAATATCCATCGGTAATTCAAATTCGCAGACTGTGCACTTGAAAATCCATTTGCCGTCCTTATATTCGGGAACATCATCAAAATCGTATGTGTGCTCCCCATAATCGAGCTTGCCGTCTACTATGTAACTGCATATACCTTTACATCGTTCTCGTTTACCGAGCAATCAGTTCCAAGGGCACACTCGCCCTTGTGCCAATGGTGTTTATCGTCCGTTTGCCATTCGGCGTCAGGGTCAAAGCTGTGAGGCTCTGGCTCGCCGCAGATATCGCAAAGCACGATACCCTCGTTGCCGTTCAACGTATACAGCTGCTTATAGTTCGTTGTATTTACGAACTCATAGTCTTCAACATCATACCACTTATATTCCGAAGGATCATCGTGCTCTATCCTGCCGCCGCGTGTCCTCTCCGTTTCGTACCACTTGTCGAGCGTCGCCTTCTCGTTCAGGTGCAGAACAGAGCCGTCAAGAGTGAGCTTGTTGCCCGTTGTAAGCGTTACGTTTTCCAGGACGGTCAGCGTTTTGCCCGCAGTGAGGGTGTAGGCTTCGGTGCGCTTGGAAAGATCGACCGCTTTGTTGTCTCCGTAAACGATACCCTCCATAAAATCATCGCCCTGCATATGGCCCTCGAAAACTATGCCCCAATACTCAGCAGGATAATCAGCCGGGTCGGTCGTGCTTTTTATCTCATTTGTGCAGACAATGGGGGAATATCCGTTGCTGCTCGTTATTGTAACGACAGCGTTGTCACCGCCGATTCCGGGTTTGGTGTTGCCGTACGCCGTAACGGTTCCGCCCTCTATCGTTATAACGCACTCATCCGTCTTGTTGCTGCCTATTCCTACGCCGCCGGCGTCTTTAGAAAAATGACGGATCCATTCTCCTATGTTCCCATCTATAAATTGAGTAATCGCCGCTCCGTTGATCGTCAATGTGGTTTCATATATGTCGGGGTCGTATAAGTCCTCTTTATACGCGGAGGAAGCTATAACCGTTGCGTTATCGGATATTGTTATGCCTGTGGCGGTGTCGTTGGCGCTGCCNNTGCCCCTGCTGCCGGTGGCTATGACCGTCGCATTATCGTATATGGATATACCGCTTGTCGTTACGCCGGTGTCCCATGCTGCTCCTCCGCCGATCCCTGCACCACCATATCCGGCAATGGCTGTGACTTTTGCATTACCGTATATGGATATATTTTTGACTTCCTGGTTACCGCTGGAAGAACCTCCTATCCCGGCACCGCTATTGCCGCCGATTGCCGTGACATTTGCATCTCCGTATATTTTTATCTTGTCCACCGTTTTGGCGCTTGTCGAGGCACCGATACCCGCTTGGTTCTGGGAGTACGCCCGAACCTTTGCGCTGCCGAATATCTCTATATTTTCAGCCACCGAGTTCGATGAGGCGCCGCAGCCGATTCCCGGAGCGCCAATTGCGGGCGGGTATCGGCGGCGGC
>DILZ01000036.1 GCA_002425305.1 Ruminococcaceae bacterium UBA5579 | reverse complement strand
TAACTACTATCAAACTAACAACCAGCAAGGAGCACATTATGGACGAAAACATCGATTTCACCGTTGATATCGCCGATCAAGAAGAACCCTGCCGTTCGGGCAGCTCGGGAGATAATCCCGTGCCTCCCCGTTTAGCCACGGGAGCAAAGCTTATCGCGCTGTGGAATCTGCTGTTTGGGCTTGTTGTCGGAGTGCCGTTTGTTCTTTTGATGTCATGGGTGGGAGACGATTTCGGCACGGGTGCTGTGGTGATCTGCGGTCTGCTTTTCGCGTGCGCCCATACGGCGGCTTCGTCGGTGTCGTTCAAGCGATACAAGCGCAAATACGAGGTTTCTGCACCTAAATTCGTGCTGATATCAACGGTGAAATCGATGTTTTCGTCCATAATGTGCTCCTTGCTGGTTGTTAGTTTGATAGTAGTTAGTTGTCCAAACAAGACGAGCGTCATAACGACTAACAAGGCGCGTAAAACAACTAACTACTAACAACTATTCTCCATTAAACTACCTTGTAGACTGCCGAGGTGAAAGCGGGC
Organism: Ruminococcaceae bacterium UBA5579; assembly: GCA_002425305.1. Taxonomy (GTDB): domain Bacteria; phylum Bacillota; class Clostridia; order Oscillospirales; family Ruminococcaceae; genus CAG-115. The sequence continues at coordinate 10,448 of DILZ01000036.1, read as the reverse complement.
AAGGTCAGTCCGCCGAGCTGCTGCTTTTCGCCTGTGAGGAGGTTTTCGGCTTCTCCGCCCATATTGAGGTTGAACGTAAACGGCGCGCCGTCCGCGTTGATAACGGTGAGGAGCGTTTCGCCGTCAGCCGAGCGCGAGAACGCGTACTGCCTGTTCGTGAGCTGCACCTGCTTGTAGTCGCCCTGCGAAGCGGCGGGGTGGTTTATCTGAATTTCCGCGAGAGCCTTAATGTGCTCGGTAAGGTCGCGGTGTCCCTCGTTTTTGAACTTTTCAAGGTCGAACTCCGGACGGAGAACGTCGTCACCGCCGCCGCGCTTGTCGCCCTCGATAGCGAACTCGCTGCCGTAGTAAACCGACGGAATGCCCGGCATCATAAATTGCAGAGTGTAGATAAGCGGCAAATGCTCTTTGGTTTTGAGGATAGTCGCAACGCGCGTTACATCGTGGTTGTCAACGAACGTGTAGAGGTGCTTTCCTCTGTACAGACACCAGTTCTCGCTGCCGAACTGACGGTTGATAGAGTGCGCTATCTCGAACATATTCATATCGTTGAAGCTAGAAAACAGCCCCTTGTAGCATTCGTAATTGGTAACGGAATCGAGCATCTGATCGTTCATCCACATATTGTAATCGCCGTGCAGAGTCTCGCCGAGCAGGAAGAAGTCGGGGCTGAGCCACTTGCAGTGACCGCGAAGCTCCTTTAGGAAGTTCTGCTCCAGGCAGTATGCAACGTCAAGGCGCAGACCGTCAATGCCGAACTCCTCTTTCCAGCCCGTGATAACGTCCTTTAAGTACTGCTTTACCTCGCCGTTGTAGAGGTTGAGCTTAACAAGCTCGTAGTGCCCCTCCCAGCCCTCGTAGTAGAAGCCGTCGTTGTAGCCGGAGTTGCCCTCGCGCACGTGGAACCAGTCCTTCTTGGAGCTGCCGAGCTTGTGCTCGCGAACGTCCCTGAACGCCGTGAAATCGCGTCCGACGTGATTGAACACGCCGTCCAGAACAACTTTGATACCGTTCTCGTGGAGAGCGTCGCAGACCTTTTTGAAGTCCTCGTTAGTGCCGAGGCGGCGGTCTATAGTCTTGTAGTCGATCGTGTCGTAGCCGTGAGCCACGCTCTCGAACACCGGCCCGAAGTAAATAGCGTTGCAGCCCAGCGACTTGATGTGCGGGATATCGTCGATGAGTTTCAGTATCTTGTGCGTAGGCTCGCTTGTCTGATCGTTCTGACGAGGGCAGCCGAAGTACCCGATAGGGTAGATGTGATAAAACACAGCGTTTTCAAACCAGTTCATAAAAAATCTCCTTTTGCTTTAAGCAATAAATTACAATTAATTATATCATAATTGCAAATAAATGTCAATCGTTTTTGCGCGGGGGCGCGAATTCTGACAATTTTTTAAAAAACCTCTTGACAATCGGGGTTTGATGTAGTATAATTATATGGTATGATTATCTGCGAGGGTGAATTGTGCCCAAAAGCGGAAAATGACAGTATATATTGTGTAGGAGGAATAAAAAATGAAAAGAACATACCAGCCCAAGAAGCTCCAGAGAAAGCACGAGCACGGCTTTATGAAGAGAATGGCGACAAAGAACGGCAGAAAGGTGCTTGCACGCCGCCGCGCAAAGGGCAGAAAAAGACTTTCTCACTAAGTGATGGAGCAGCCCAAAGCGTTTAAAAAGCGTTACGTTGTCATAAAAAGCAACCGCGATTTCTCATATCTCTTCAAAAAGGGAGATTCCACGGTGAATTACGCGTTCGTGTGCTATATGAAGCCGCGTCGGGCGGGAAAAGACCGCTTAGGCATAGTCACGGGGAAAAAGGTGGGCAACGCGGTGAAACGCAATCGGTCGAGGCGGATAATAAGAGAAGCGTTCCGCCTTTTCGAGCCGATCTTAAAGGAAAAAACCGAAAGGCGCTTTGATTTTGTGTTTGTCGCAAGGGCAAAAACGCCGACGCTTAAAACGCAGCAAGTTTTAAGCCTGATGAAAAAGAATATTTTGCCAAAATTGTAATGAAATATATTTTTTTGGGAATTATTAAGCTGTATAAGCTTACTCTGTCAAAGGTTCTGCCGCCTTGCTGCCGTTTTTACCCAACGTGTTCCGTGTACGCTATGACAGCTATTCGGAGATTTGGGGCGGTCAGAGGCGGTTATTTGACATTATGGAGATTGTTTCGGTGCAATCCGTTCTGCAACGGCGGGATAGACCCCGTACCCGAAACGTTTTGCTTTCGTCCCGAGAAATACACGGTCGACAGACCGATAGACAGAGCCGTAAACTGTGCGGCGTGCTATAAAAAACGGCGATCCCGAAAGCGCTATTTGCGCCGCCTGAACGCCGGAAGACAAAAAACAGCGGTGTAGAACAACTTGAAAGGACGTGAACATCATTCAGTTCCTGTATACGATACCGGGCTTTCCGTTGGGATATCTTTTGTATTTTATATACAAGTTCATATGCTCCAACGTAGGAATATCCATCTTGATCTTTACGTTTATCGTAAAGCTTGCTATGCTGCCCATTTATATCAAGCAGCAAAAGAACCAGGCAAAAAGCGCGATCTTTATGCCGAAGGTACAGGAGATCCAGAAGAAATACGCGAATAACCGTGAAAAGCAGCAGGAGGAGCTGATGAAGCTCCAGCAGCAGGGCTACANNTACAAGCCTATGGGCGGGTGCGGCTCTATGCTGTTGTCGTTTATTGTGCTGTTCGGCGTCATCGACGTTGTTTATAAGCCGCTCACTCATATCATACATATGAAGTCCGACAAGATAAACACCGTCGTTGAGGAGTCCTATAATGTCGAGCTTACGACACTTTTTGTCGATGAGGTTACTCTCACCGACAGCGAGGCGCTTTCTCTCAGCGAGGAGGGCTTGAAAAAGCACGAAAGCATTGTGAAGGACGCGCAGAAGCTCGTTGATTGGTATAACGAGCATTGTCTTGAAGAAGGAAAAAGCAAGGTCGATATTTCGGTGTTCAATGAGCTTACGCCCAATACGGTGAAGTTTGTAAAAACGACGATGAAGTCCGTTTTGCTGAACGAGTACTCGAAGAATACGGACATCACTCTCTTCACCAATACCGATTTCTTTGGCATAACAAAGGACGAGAAGGCGGAGCTGGACGCGTTGGAAACGGACGAGGAAAAGGAAGCGTACCGCGCGGAGCATTCGTTCGGTTCGTATGCCGTAAACGCGATAAATACCGCCACAATGCGGTTCGGCACATATAAAGTAAAGGGCGAGGAAACCATTGAGTTCCAGGCGGTCGGAAATATGCAGCGCGAGCTTTACGCTCTCGAGCGCTTCGGCTCGGAAACGCACAACAAGCTCAAGTGCGCGGACGCGTACAGCGAGGCGGTTCTCCGTCCCGAGGTAAAGACGGAGCTTACCGAGCTTTACGGCAACCTCAACTTCATCGGGATCAAGCTGGGACAAGTGCCCAAGGACAATATGGGCTTCCCGATGATCCTGATACCGATAGTATCGTTCCTGATGGCGCTTGCGCAGGCGTTTGTCTCCAACAGGATAACCGCGAAGAGCAACCCCCAGCAGGCGCAGATGGCGGGTATGGGCGTGATGAAGATAATGATGTTCGTTATGCCGCTGTTCTCGCTGTGGATAGCGTTCACCGTTCCTGCGGGCGCGGGCTTCTATTGGACGGTAAGCTATATGTTCGGCATTATCCAGTCGATAGTTCTCAACAAGCTGTATGATCCCGTAAAGCTCCGCGAGCAGGCGGAGGCGGAGTGGAACGCTCTGCACCCGAGCAGCAAGAAGTCAAAGAAAGATAAGAGCGTTGATGTTGAAGCGGTCAAGGTGACAGACGAGAACGGAAACGAGGAAACGATATCTCAAAAAGAATTAAACCGCCGTAGGCTGGNNGGCTGGCTGCCGCGAGAAAAGCGCAGGCAGAAAAGTACGGCGAGGAATATCACGATGACGACGATAAATAATGATCGTTGTCGGAAAGGGGTTAAGTATGGAAAAAGAATTCACGGGGAAAACACTTGACGAGGCGAAGGATCTTGCGGCTCAGGAATTCGGAGTAAACGTAGATGAGATCGAGTTCGATATTCTTGAGCAGCCCAGAAAAACTCTTTTCGGAGGGCTTAAAGGCACGGCTCGTGTGCGTGCGATCTACAACGCCCCGGATAACGCCGCCCCCGAAGTCGAGGAGNNAAGCGGTCCGCGATACCGATCCAAATCTTGAGCAAAACGTGCCGGCAAGCGCAGAGCCGCAGTGTTTTGAAACCGATGAAAGCGACGGCGGCGAGGGAACGCTTCCCGATGATTTCGACGTAAACAGCAGCGTTAAAGTGCAAACTGCAATAAAGTACCTTACGGACGTTTTCCACGCTTTGGGCTTGGAGAAATTCGAGATAACGCCCATAAAGCGGGGCGGAAGCATTGTTTTGGATATCAGCGGCGAAAAGCTCGGCGTTATAATCGGCAAGCGCGGAGAAACGCTTGACAGCCTTCAGTATCTCGCGATACTCGCGTCCAATCGTTCCGAGGAGAGCTTTTGCAGGATATCGCTTGACTGCAACGGCTATCGTGAAAAGAGAAACGAGGCGCTTGTGGCTCTCGCGAAAAAGACCAGCGCAAAGGTGATAAAGCAGGGCAGAAAAATAGCTCTCGAGCCGATGAACCCGTATGAGCGCCGCATAATCCACAGCTGCGTTGCGGAAATAGAGGGCGTGTCCAGCCGTTCGACCGGTACAGAGCCTTACAGAAAGGTAGTTATCTACGCGGACAGACCCAAGTTCGATAATCGCCGCCGCCGTTCGTCGGGAGATGGTTCGGGCGCGAGAAATTACCGCCAGAGCGGCGGTTTCTCGACGAGCTTCGAGCGCGAATACAAGCGCCGTCAGTATCAGCCCGATGAAAACGCAGACGCGGGCGAGTTCTCCAAGGAAACGGTAGACACCGAAAGAAACGCGACGCTCTACGGAAAGATCGATCTTTGAGCTTAGTTTAATAGAGAATAGTTGNNAGTTGTTAGTAGTTAGTTATTAAAGACGCTGCAAGGTGTTACCTTGCAGCGTCTTGACTTATAGCATCTACAACAACTAATAACTAACAACTATTCTCTATAAAACTATACGCCTTCAAGGAAGTAGCTTGCCTCCATATCCGCCACGGACAGCGCGAACGCCAGCGGGTACATCTCAAGCGCCTTGCCGATAGTGTTTTTGTCCTCGATGCCGGAAAAACCCATATGCCACCGTATCGCCATAGCCTCATCGCGGGTGAGCCGCATAAATCCGCTGATCATATACACGCTCTTCTCGCCGTGACCGTAGGGCAGGGTGTCGTTTATCGTGTAGTACGGCACCTTCTCCCATTGTCCCGTCTGTTCGTTTTTGGCGTTGCGGGTGGAAACGGTGTAGAAATTCACCTTGCAAATATCGTGCAGCAGCGAGACTATAGCCGCCGATTCTTCGGAGAACGTCATCTCGTATTTTTCCCGAACGCGTTCTCTCGCTAGATAATCGACAAGACACTCGTAAACGTTCAGCGAGTGCCGCAGCAGTCCGCCTTCGTATGCGCCGTGATAGCGTGTAGAGGCGGGGGCGGTGAAAAAGTCGCTTTTTTCAAGAAACTCCAACAGCTTATCCGCGCCGTCACGGGTTATTTTTTCTTTGTAGATCTTAATAAAATCGTCCTTGTCGGTGACCTTGGGTTCGTTCCTCATAGTGCTGTCCTCTCAGTAGTCAAAGCCGTAAAACCGCACTTGCTGCTTGTTCAGCCGCCTGTTTTCCAGATCAAAGCGGTATTCGTACTTTATTATTTCGTATTTGTCGGTCATACCGGCTTTCAGCACAGTGAGATACTGCGCCGCAAGCCCCGCGCCTCTCAGCGTCAGCATTGCGCCGCGCGGTTCGGTCTTGACGCCGTTTTCGTAAACGGGCAGCTCGGCGAGCTTTCCGTCAAACACCGTAAAAAACCGCGCGTATTCCGGAACGGCAGCCTCGGTGCTTCTTCCCCGGAACGTAAGCTCCAGAAAATCGGGATATTCGGCAGCGCCGAAGTCGCGTATGCTTGACAGCACCTCGCAGCCGTAAGCAAGGTTGCTTGCCGCGCCCTCCAACGCCGGAACGCGCTCGCCGGAAAGCGGATTCAGCTCCATACTGTCAAGCAGTATTCCGTTTTTGGAGAGCGTGAGCTTGACGCTGCCGTAATATTCGTCGTTGACCAATATCGTGCCGCTGTCCTCGGCGTTCGTTCTTGTGCCGGAAACGGTGACGGTGTAGTATCGTCCGTCGGAAACGACGTTTTCCACGGTAAATGAAAGCGTTCCGTTCTTGTCGCTTTGCGTCGTTCTAAGCTCAAGCAGCGTGTCGCCTATCTCGTATGGAAACTCAATTGCCGAGCTTGCCTCGGGCAAAGACTGCGCTGTGGAGGAGGAGCTCACGGGTGATGCTGCGGAGGAGGTCGATACATTTGCCGTACTCGATGGCGCACGGCTTATCGACGTTTTGGACGAATCAACATAGTTTTCGGGGCGATATGTTTCATCGGCCGCGCCGCAGCCGCTAAGAACCATAACAGCCGCCGCAGCGACCGCAGCGAGTTTTTTCAAATCCTCACCTCTTTTTATTAACGCGCACATAAACTCCGTTTTCAAGCGGGATAAGAAGCGCAGGACCCGGCTCGTCGAGTGTAAGCACGGCGGGGACTGCTCCAAACATTTCCGCAAGCGTCTTTTGCAGCGAGAGAATCCGCTCGTTCGTGGGAATGACCAATATGCCCTTACAATCTTTGCTGAATTCCTTTTCCACCCAGCTCATTGGATCGGCTGACGGAAATTTTACTATCGCGATAGTTTCAAGGAATGTGTCCGTCGCGTCAAGCAGCAGGTCGGCAAGGCTTTCGGGAGTGTCCGCTTCGGCGGAGGCGTCAATGATGATCGGNNCCGTTCGCTTTCGCCATATACTCGATATCGCGATAGCTTTTGGCGACTTGTTCACCTTGTTCCGGCAGCGTCAGCTTCAAGCCCAGAACGTCCTCGGCTCTTTTTGCCGTTTCCTTATCGTTGTTCGCGCAATATTCCACGAAATCGGGCAGGAAGTCCGCAAAGGCGCGGTCGATGTATTTCGACAAGCCCTTGTAATAATCCTCGTCAAACGGCACGAACAAATACGCTTCGTCTTGGAACTCCTCGCTGTTGTAGCGCTCCGTGCCAAAGTAGTGTTCGGCGTAGTCGTCCACGTCCGAGGGGTAAAAGTGTTCGGGGTCGTCAACGTCCCAATCGTAGTAATAATTTGAAAAGCACGCGCCCATATAGCTGAATTGAAACGGCTTCAGATATCCGCCGAAATACTCGTTGATAAATTCCCGCAGATCGGTCTGCGAGCCGCCGGTCACGCCGTCAACGACATCGGGGCAGTTCTCGTAGAACTCCGGCGCTATCAGACTGTGCTCAATGCACCAGCGCAGAAAAATAGCTAAGTGATTACAGCCGTTTATCGGGTCGAGTGGGAGGTTTTTGTCCTCTATCTTTTTTGCGTGGCTTCCTGAAAGGTCGATTATACGTCCGCTGTCCATTTCCGGTTCGTCGTCCTCGCAGCAGTTTGGGCGGTTTATGTCGACGATGTGACTGACGTCCTTCATTCGCTCCAGCAAAGATTTTGTGTCGTGGTTTATTTTATAGAGCATCTCCTCGCGGTACATCGGAATGACCTCAAAGAAATTCACCTTGTCGCCGTTCGGAAGAGTGCAGACCTCCGCCTCGTCGGGCACGCCCTCGGGGAACAGCAGCAGCGACGCGCAGAATTTCGTGTTGAGCGCAAGATACGCTTGGTGGTCAACGGAGTGTCCCCAGCCCAGCCACGAGTCGGTGTTCATGGGCAGCCGCGCGAGGTCTTTGATAAGATGTATCGGCCAGAACCACTCGTCGCTGCTTTCCCCGAGCTTCCAGTTGGGCGGCAGGCAGATAAGAAGCTCCGCTCTGCCGTTTTCATCGGCGGGAAGAGAATCGGGGATATTCATAATATGAGCGCCCATACCCATTGTTACAAGGGTGTAGTAGTTCTTCTCCTCGGTGGGCGGTATGCAGGCGATGTCGCAAATGATGTCCTTAGACACCTTTTCGTGGAATACGGTTGGGAAATCGCCGAAGTATTCCTTGATGTGATCCTCGACAGCGTCCAGCTCATCGTCGTCATACGCTTCAAGCTCGTCGCCATAATCCGGATCGTCCGGCTCGCCAAGCTCTTCAAGCAGCTCCTCGATCTCCTCCATAAACCTGTCGGCGGATTCAAGCACCTCGTTTGGCGGATTCATATTCATTCCGCGCGCGATACATACCTTTGCGCGTTCGAGGATATTGCAGCGAAGCTCGTCGTCGTCCTCGCACTCGTCGTCGTCCGCCGCGCGAAGAAGCGCCAGTCCCATCATAAACTGCCACTTATAGTCGTTGTCCATACTGCCGCGAACGCTTTCAAGCACCGCGATAGCGCGTTTGTATTCCTCTATATCGATATATGCTTGAGCAAGCCAGCTTAGCACCTCGTCGTCAACACTGCTTTCGGGCAGCGCAAGAGCGGCGGCGATGATCTTCTCGTTCTCGTCGTTATCCCGCCATTCCCTGAAATGATTGATAAGTTCGTCCTTGTTCATTGCTGTTCCTCTTATTTTAATTTAAGATTTGCGAACCGCTCTCTCCGCGCTTCGCGCTCCGTTCGCTAGCCGCGCTATAAAAACTCCGTTTCGCTTCGCTGCACTCCGTTTTCATAGAACCTGTCCACATAGCCGCTCAACACCCGGCTTGCGGCAAATTTTCCGCATAACTTCGTCAATTTTTCTTGACGTACATACAGTACGTCTGCAAAAAATTTCCTCGTTCTGCGAGAAATTTGCTTCGCATTCCGAGTGTTTCGGGCTAAGTGGACAGGTTCATAGCTCGCTTTCGCAAATTTTACACATCGTCGTTGTGCTGACGAGAGTTATAACGCGCCAAAACCCGGTGCCTAAGTACGCCTTAGTCCAACGCACCCTATCCGCAAGTACCCGCACGAGGAGCTTCGTTCTGTGCGAACAGCCTATTGTTCGCTCTCTTGGCTTACATTGTGCTTTTTGCAGCAGAACTCATTAGCCGTCAGCTTCAGCACCGCAAAATTGTTTATCACCTGTTCGGGCATTTTCCCCTCTTTGGGTGTTTCGCCGTACTTCTTCATTATATAATCAAGACCCGTTATCTTTTCTATGCCGGTGGTGATCTCTATAACGCCCGTACCGGTTATGCTTTGATACAAGGGCACGGTAAATCCATAGAAATCCTCGTCTTTTATGATATCGAGAAGCTTATCCACTTCAAAGGCGGCGTTGCTGTTGTTTTTAAGAAGCTCCATTTTCTTGCCCTTTTCCTCACAGCGGAAGAAAAGCTCGAGCTTGCCGCCGCTCAGGTTATATCCGAAGCACATCGGAACGATATACGGGCGGCTGCCGTCGTTAAGCGCTATCCTGCAAACCCTCGAAGCGCTGAGCACCCTGTCTATCTCGTCAAAATCGGTTATCTCTATTTCTTTGCCTGTCATAAGATCATTCCCCCTAAAAAACAATCACCCGCACACCTTTAAGGCTGCGGGCGGAAACATTGCAATTAAGCCGAAGCGTTTGCTTTCTTGGCAAGCTGAGATTTCAAACGAGCCGCCTTATTCTTGTGGATAAGACCCTTGCCCGCAGCTTTGTCAATGTTCACGCTTGCTGCCTTTATCGCCGCAACGTCGGCACCCTCGGCACGAGCCTTTCTTATCGATGTTCTCAACGTGGACTTCGCCGCCTTGTTTGCCTGATTCTTTGCCTTGGAGATAAGCACTCTCTTCTTTGCGGATTTAATGTTCGGCATTTTTTTCACCTCCGTTTTCGTTGATCGAGTCGAAATTTCAGAATTTTATTCGTTTTTTCGGGAACGATTTATTTATATTCACCAAAAAAATTTCTTGCGTTTTGTTTTTATTGTGATTTCGATTCGTTTTTTCTCATATCAAAGTTTATTATACCACATACTATTAAAAATTTCAAGGGGTTTTGTAAAATTTTTATTTGCCCCCGCTTTTGCGGTGTAAGCGTATAAACCTTAAACGCATTTACGCCGACTTCGACTTTAAAGACGGGAGAGGCAAGCTACGCATTACAAGTCACCGGGAAATTTAAACAAAACGGCAGGGCGGCTGCACCCGATCAAAACTTTAACGGAGGTCATTATGGATAAACACGGACTTGCTTTTGAAAGCGCAAGGCTGCTCACGAAAAAGGACGGCGTAAAATATGCGACGCGAACGATCGGGGCGGTCAAGATAACCGACGTGCGGCTGTCGGCGGACGCGGCAAAGCGCGTTGGCAGGCGGGAGGGCAGGTATATCACACTGCACGGCGAGCCTCACGCTGAGGGTATGACGGCGCTGCTGCGGCGGGCGCTTTTACAGATACTGCCG
>DILZ01000143.1:8701-9640 GCA_002425305.1 Ruminococcaceae bacterium UBA5579 | reverse complement strand
GCGACGAGTTAGCATCCGTCGAGCCGGCTGCCGACGAGCTTTCATCTAATGAGCCCGGAATAAATAAGTCGTTTGGCGTGACGTTTATCCCGGTAGATACAGCACTGCTTTCATTTGAGCTTTCAAGCGGTATTTCCGACTTCTGCGCGCAGCCCGAAAGGCTTGCAACGCATATAGCGGAGATCAACCAAACCGATAATAATCTTTTTGATTTCATAAAAAGCCGTCCTTTCATACAATATCTTGTGTAAAAAATAAATTATCAATTATATTTTATCATATTTTTATTATATTGTCAATACGTCAAAATCGGTAAATTGAATTTTTTTTGGTTTTACTGTACGGCAAAATTTTGTGTACTGTGGTGTCCTGTTTTTTAGGGCGAGCAGTGAGCGTATTAATGACGGGAACCTTTGCAAATGATTTCGGGCGGTTCACTTAGATCCGATATTGAAAACGGCGGGTTTTCGGAAAATGTGATAAAGCTGCGGTTTGTTCGAGGCAACCGCCGGGGCTGACGGCAAATTGACTAGTTTTTTGCGGAAAATCCGTAAAAAACTATATATTTTGTTAAAAATTTAAAAACCGCTTGCATTTCATATGAAGATAGTGTAAAATATAAAGTAGATGGTTTTTGTACCGCGAATATCCATTTTTTGACAGGAGATGCCGAAGATGAACAGTTTGCATGTGCCGAATATATGCTTGGACGATTTTTGCGGTATTATTGCACAAAAAAATAAAATATGAAATTAGCTGTATGTTAATACGGCTAATTTTTATTTGAAAGGGAGTTTGGATATGTCAGCAAAGAAAGTCGCGGTAATTATGGGCAGCGACAGCGATCTGCCAACCGTGAAAAAGGCTCTGGAGGAACTGAAAAGCTACAGCGTGGAGTATGAGTGCCACATAATGTCGGCGCACAGAACACCTGCGGCG
>DILZ01000143.1:8495-8624 GCA_002425305.1 Ruminococcaceae bacterium UBA5579 | reverse complement strand
CGACGCTGCCCGTTATCGGTATCCCGTGCAGCTCGAAGAATTTCGACGGTCTGGATGCGTTGATGGCGACCGTGCAGATGCCGTCGGGGATACCCGTAGCTACCGTCGCGGTGGACGGCGCTAAAAACG
>DILZ01000143.1:2053-8469 GCA_002425305.1 Ruminococcaceae bacterium UBA5579 | reverse complement strand
AGAAAAGCTCGCGGCGGCGAAAAAAACTATGACGGAGCAGATAGGGGAGAAGGACAGAAAGCTGCAAGAGGAGCTTAAAAGCCTGTGACCCAATCGGGCGGTGACAATATCGAGCAGAGTAATGCAACGCTGTGACGGTGCATTAAAGCGACGTTATAACTAAAGTCAGCACAACAAGGATAAATGCAAAATACGCAAGCGAGTGATGATGCGTATTCGGAGCGCAGCGGAGAATGCGCATCATCGCTTGGCTAGCTCANNCGCCGCCGCGAGCTTTTCCGCGAGAGCGTCCGAAGCGCGGAGTGAGCGGTGCGGATTTTGCTTTTAAAATCAGGAGGACAAGGAAATGGCAAACGTAACAAAGGGCGCACAGCTCTACGAGGGCAAGGCAAAGAAGGTTTTCGAAACGAGCGATCCCGATCTGGTGATCGTGGACTACAAGGACGACGCTACGGCGTTCAACGGCGAGAAGAAGGGTACGATAGTCGGAAAGGGCGTTATCAACAACAAGATGACGAACTATATGTTCGGCTTGCTCGAAAAGGAGGGCGTTCCCACACATCTGGTGGAGGAGCTTTCCGACCGTGAAACGCTCGTCAAGAAGGTAGAGATCGTTCCGCTGGAGGTTATCGTGCGCAACGTAGCCGCAGGCAGCTTCTCGAAAAAGCTCGGTATTGAGGAGGGCAGAAAGCTCTCTTGCCCGACGCTGGAATTCAGCTACAAGAACGACGACCTCGGCGACCCGTTCATCAACGATTACTACGCGCTGGCGCTTGACCTCGCGACCAAAGAGGAGATCGAAACGATATCGAAATACGCGTTTAAGGTGAACGAGTTTATGCTGAAGTTCTTCAAGGACATAAATGTCGACCTTATTGACTTTAAGATAGAGTTCGGACGCTTCCACGGCGAGATACTGCTTGCGGACGAGATATCTCCCGATACCTGCCGCTTCTGGGATTCGACAACGCACGAGAAGCTCGACAAGGACAGATTCCGCCGTGATATGGGCGGCGTTGAGGACGCTTACAACGAGATGATGAAGCGTATTTTCGGAGAAAACTGATTTACAAGGGTGAGAGCGGATGTTCAATAGTATTCACGAGGAATGCGGCGTTTTCGGCGTTTACACAAATGATTCCGAAAATGTTGCGAGTATGACATATTTCGCGCTGTACGCGCTTCAGCACCGCGGACAGGAAAGCTGCGGCATCGTCGTAAACGAGCGCGGCGTTTTTAAAACGCATAAGGGTTTGGGTCTTGTGAACGAGGTGTTCACGGAGCGTATCCTGAGCGAGTTCGAGGAGGGCAGAATAGCGATAGGACACGTTCGCTATTCGACGACCGGCAACGTCAACACCTCAAATTGTCAGCCTATGACGGTGCGGCATATCAAGGGCGCGCTGGCGATAGCTCATAACGGAAATCTGATAAACGCGCTCGATCTGCGGCGCGAGTTTGAGATGAATGGCGCGATCTTCCACTCGACGAGCGATACCGAGGTGATCTCCTACGCGATAACGCGCGAGCGCCTTGAAAGTCATTCGATACAGGAAGCGCTTGAAAAAGCGATGTATAAGATAAAGGGCGCGTATTCGTTGGTGCTTATGTCACCGAAGAAGCTGATTGCGGCGCGTGACCCGCACGGCTTCAGACCGCTTTGCTTAGGCGAGCTTCCCGATAACACGGGCTATGTGGTTGCCAGCGAAAGCTGCGCTTTGGACAGCATAGGCGCAAGGTTCGTCCGCGATATAGAGCCGGGCGAGATAATCGTTATCGATGAAAACGGCGTTGAGAGCATAAAAACACACTGCGGACAGCAAAGCTCGATGTGCGTATTCGAGTTTGTATATTTCGCGCGGCCCGACAGCGTTATCGAGGGCGCGAGCGTTCACAACGCAAGACTTCGCGCGGGGCATTTCCTCGCGAAGGAACACCCCGTCGACGCCGATGTGGTGATCGGCTGTCCCGACAGCGGACTTGACGCCGCGTTAGGTTATTCTCAGGCGTCGGGTATTCCGTACGGCGTGGGATTTATCAAGAACCGCTATATAGGGCGGACGTTTATTCAGCCGACTCAGATAATGCGCGACAACGCCGTGAAGATAAAGCTAAACGTTATCAAGGAAACCGTAGCGGGCAAGCGGGTCGTTCTTGTGGACGATAGTATAGTGCGCGGCACGACCTCTGCAAAGGTCGTAAAGCTGCTTCGAGCGGCGGGCGCAAAGGAGATTCATATGCGCATTTCCGCGCCGCCGTTTATCAGCGAGTGCTATTTCGGCACGGATATAGACAGCAAGGACAAGCTGATAGCGAACAAGCATACCGTTGAGGAGATAGCGCAGATAATCGGTGTTGACAGTCTGGGATTCCTCAGCACGGACGGCGTTATCAGCATTGCCGAAAACGCAAACTGCAAATTCTGCCGCGGCTGCTTCACAGGAGAATACCCGGTAGAAGTGCCCAAGGAGTTTCCTAAGGATAAGTTTGAAATGAAGTTTGACGAAGACGTCGAGAGTGGACAGTTGACCTTGGAAGACTGACGGTTATTTGCCTTAGCGGTGTTATTAAGCAACAATCCGGCGGCGCATAAATTTCAAAAAGCGTCAGCCGGAGTCGTAGGCGTAGGCTGACCGGTCACGACAGTCGTGCAGCGGAGCACGGGTGTTGTGATTTTGAAATTTAAATTAAAATAAGGAGAAAAAATGAAGAGTTACAGTGAGAGTTACAAGGCGGCGGGAGTTGATGTGACGGCGGGTTATGAGAGCGTCCGCTTGATGAAAAAGGATGTAGACCGCACAAAGATACCCGGCTGCATTTCGGGGATAGGCGGGTTGGGCGGCTTGTTTCAGCTTGACCTGAGCGGAATGAAGGAGCCGGTGCTCGTTTCGGGAACGGACGGCGTGGGTACTAAGCTCAAAATAGCAATGCTGCTCGATAAGCATGATACGATAGGTATAGACTGCGTTGCGATGTGCGTAAACGATATCGTATGCTGCGGTGCGAAGCCACTGTATTTTCTGGACTATATCGCGATTGGGAAGAACGTTCCCGAAAAGGTGGCAGCGATAGTTAAAGGCGTGTCGGACGGCTGTGTTATGGCGGGCTGCGCGCTTGTCGGAGGAGAAACTGCCGAGCACCCGGGTATGATGCCCGCGGACGAGTACGATATAGCGGGCTACTCAACGGGTATCGTCGACAAATCGAAGATACTCGACAACACGACCATAAAGGCGGGCGACGCTATTGTCGGAATTGCTTCAAGCGGTGTTCACTCAAACGGATTTTCGCTGGTGCGCCATGTGTTCAATATTAACGAGCAGAGCCTGCGAACTCTTGTTCCCGAATTGGGAATGTCGCTGGGCGACGCGCTTTTGACACCTACAAGAATATATGTAAAGCCAATACTCGACCTTATCTCAAAGGTGAACGTCAAAGGTGTCTCGCATATTACGGGCGGCGGCTTTTTCGAGAATATCCCGCGTATGCTGCCGGACGGCATTTCGGCTAAGATCGAAAAGGGTTCGTGGACAATTCCGCCGATATTCGGGCTTCTCCAAAAGGAGGGCGGTATTTCCGAGCACGATATGTTCAACACGTTCAATATGGGCGTGGGAATGGCTGTTTGTGTCGATAAGGCGGACGCGCAAAGGACCGTGGATATCCTTAAGGAAAACGGCGAGGAGGCGTTCGTTATCGGAGAGACCGTACAGGGCGACGGAGAGGTAATTCTGTAATGGGACTGTTTGATAAACTTTTTAAT
This sequence comes from Ruminococcaceae bacterium UBA5579, assembly GCA_002425305.1. GTDB lineage: Bacteria > Bacillota > Clostridia > Oscillospirales > Ruminococcaceae > CAG-115. The sequence continues at coordinate 4,706 of DILZ01000143.1, read as the reverse complement.
AAAAAAGCGCCGCAGTCGAATTCAGGAAATTTCAAAATAGACATTCAAGGCGACTGCTTCATCATCAACGGCAATCGCCTTGAAGTTCCTATGCATATCGATGCGTTTACCGCCGTTTTGGGAACTCCGCGCGCCGTAAAGTTCAAAACGAAGCAGGAGGACAAGGCTTTTTTGGAAAAAGTAAACCACGATGTGATAACGGGGCGGGTAAACTACATCTGGGACGAGCTGGGGCTTAAAGCGTATACATATAACGGAAGCGTTGTGAATACCTTTGCCGTCGAGCTTCAAACTGCCGATTATGAAACCGTAAGGACGGGAGCGGGAGCTAAGTTTTCGGGCGAGCTTACGATAAACGGAAAGCCGTGGCTGGGTGTGATGCTTTCGGGCAAGGATCACGAGGTGTTTCGCCGAAAGATCGTCGGCTGTTTTGCGCTTACCGCCGAGTATACCGATTTTACGCAGGACGACCTTACGCGCACGGAGAAAGATTTCACTTGCATCGATATAACGCTTGGTACGGAGGACGACATATAAGAGGTGAAGTTTATGGAGCTTACGATAGAGATCAACGATGATGGCTTTGTAATAAACGGCGAGTCATTTTTCGAAGGATTGGAGATAGCGAAACTCAAAAGCATACTTGGCGAACCGCGTGTTCAAAAAAAAGAACCCGACAAGAACTACCGCGAATATATGGAAAGACGCCGCGGGAAGGAATATTTTGAAAACTTCAAAACTCTTGTGTGGGATGACGCGGGCATCTATTCTCATACCGAAGACGGAAAAACGCTGTTATCGATCGGGGTAGTATTTGATAATTCGCGCAAGACCGCCGAACACACGCCTAAAAGCAACTTCTCCGGAGTTTTTACGATAAACGGCGTGGATTGGCTTACCGCCGTTAAAGCAGGCAAGGATATGTTTGAAAACTACTGCAAGCTGAACGTGAAAAAGTATGTCATATTCGCAGAGTACAAGAACAGCAAAATGACGCTGCCGGATCGCGGAGCGGAGGATTTTACGCTTGTTGAGATTACCCGCGCTTATTGATTGCATTAAGGAAGGTTGTCATATGAAAAACATTGTTGTTTTGGTGTCGGGCGGCGGCACGAATTTGCAGGCGCTTATCGATGCGGAAAAGCGCGGTGAGATAAAGGGCGGAAAGATCACTTGTGTGATAAGCTCGAAGGAGGGCGTTTACGCTCTTGAAAGGGCGAGCGCTGCGGGCATACCGTCGGTCGTTATCCCGAGAAAGGATTTTGCTGACAGTGACGCGTACAGCGAGGCGATACTTGCGGAATTAAAGCGGCAAAACGCCGAGCTTGTTGTGCTTGCGGGTTTTATGACGATACTTGGGGAGTGCGTTACAAGCGCGTATCCGTACCGCATTATAAATGTTCACCCCGCGCTTATCCCGAGCTTCTGCGGGGAGGGTTTTTACGGCTTAAAGGTGCATAAGGCGGCGTTGGAGTACGGAGTTAAGGTGTCCGGCGCTACTATCCATTTCGTCAACGAAAAGGCGGACGCGGGCGCGATAATCCTGCAAGGCGCGGTGGACGTTGCGAACGATGAAACGCCCGAAAGTTTGCAAAGAAAGATAATGGAGAATGTGGAATGGAAGCTGCTTCCAAAAGCCGTTTCGTTGTTCTGCGAGGACAGGATAACGATAAAGGACGGCAAGGCGTATGTTGATTAAGACTCAACAGTTTCATTTTTAAGGAGTCGGATATGTACGATGATAACTTTTCAATAAATGAAAGCGTCGATTATTTCGGCTGGCTTGAGGGAAATGTTAATTTTCCGCTTTTCGGCTGCCATATGCGGTTTCACGTTAAGAGCGCCGATGTTATTTACGCTCGCCGCTGCGCGGAATATTTTGAAGCGATAACCGCGGATAATTTAAAGGAGCACACCGCGCTTTATACTTGCCTTGAGGCTCTTGTAAAGTACGTTTCGGATATGTTGGAGGAGCATAGCGGTGAGTTTGAGCTGGGCGAGCTTTTCTTTGACGAATACTCGTCCGTTGACGATCTGCTGAAAATAATCGTTCCCGCGAGTCTTACGTTTGAACGTTCCGCATATCTTCACGAGGAGTATTGCCCGATAGCGTACAGTATAAAGTTCAGCTTCAAGCCCGTTCCGGACGAGGTAATGGAGATCGCGCTTCACGGGGACGAAGCGGTCTATGCCGGCGAATTTCGCGGTGTAAGTCCCTGGAACGATAAGCTCTTGAAAAAGAAGTATAACTATCTTAGAAGGTGAATGATATGAAGCGTGGCTTACCGGCGCTGTTTATATTATGCTGTTCTGTATTTCTTGGCGGCTGCCGAGAGGGCGGATCGGATATGTTCGGCGATAATTCAAGTGTGAAAAGCAGTCCGCAAAGCAGCTTAGATAGTAGCATCGTATCCTCGGAAAGCTCATCGACAATAAGCAGCTCGTCAAGCACCGTTGGCAGCTCTGTAAGCAGCTTTTCAAGCACGGTCGGCACGGCAAGCACGGAGAAGTCCATTGTTATCATTCAAAGCAGTAAGAGCGAACAAAGCACATCGTCGAAAAGCACCTCAAGCACGATCAATACGACAAGCTCGGAAAAGCCGATCGTTATCATTCAAAGCAGTACGAGCGAACAAAGCACATCGTCGAAAAG
>DILZ01000143.1:1459-1984 GCA_002425305.1 Ruminococcaceae bacterium UBA5579 | reverse complement strand
TTGCGGTCAGCACCGCCGAGTCGTCAAGCAGTGTTTCAAGCGCACAGGACATTTCCGAAATCAATGTTGGCGATTCGTCATCAACAACCGACAGCGAGATACCCGCAAGTGTCAGCAGCGCTTTCTCTGCGCAGTCGTCCGAGGAGGCTTCGTCGTCAAGCACAAGTTCCGTTTCGCCCTATGATTATGATGGCAGCGTTTATATCGCGGCATCCGGTAACGGTAAAAAATACCATAAGAATCCGCGCTGCAGCAATATGAACGGTACTCGTGAAATGACGGTGGACGAGGCTTTGGAAAAGGGATATACCCCCTGCAAGAAATGTTGGTGACAATATGAACGAACATAAATTCACAGGCAAGGCGGAGCTGTATGAAAAATATCGTCCGTCCTATCCAGAAGAACTGATAGATTTTCTATATGAAAAAGCGTCGTGCGAAAATGTTGCGGATATAGGCGCGGGCACGGGAAAATTCACGAGTTGTTTGCTGAGCAAGCCGTGGCGTGTCACTGCCGTTGAGCCA
>DILZ01000143.1:854-1437 GCA_002425305.1 Ruminococcaceae bacterium UBA5579 | reverse complement strand
CAGTGGTGAACGCTCCCGCCGAGGACACGGGGCTTCCCGAACACTTGTTCGGGCTGGTGACGGCGGCACAGTCGTTCCATTGGTTTGACGAGGATAAATTCAAAGCGGAGTGCAAACGGATACTCATCGAAAACGGCAAGATCGCGATAATATGGAACAGCTTTGTTAAAGAGGGTCTGGCGGCGCGGCAGCTGGAAGTGTGCCGTGAATATTGTCCCGACCTCAACAAGAACCGTGGTCACGCGGGCAAGCGTTCTGCGGAGGATGGCGATAAATTCCTTTGCGGCGGTTATTTCAGTGAGCTTGAAGCCGTGGAATTTAAAAGCGTTCGTACTTTCGACCGCGAGAGCTTTATCGGTGAAACGCTGTCGCGCTCATACGCGCCGCGCGGGGATGAACCGAATTTTGAGCCGTTTTTAAAGGAACTGAACGCGTTGTTTTCGGAGTTCGAGAGCGACGGCAAGGCAGCGGTAAAAACAAAAACGGTCTGCTATTTAGGCAGCTTCTAAAACATCGCGTAAAAAGAGCAACATAACTGTGGTGACATAAATTTCAAAAAGCGTCAAGATTTTCGAAGAAAATC
>DILZ01000143.1:0-799 GCA_002425305.1 Ruminococcaceae bacterium UBA5579 | reverse complement strand
TGAAATTTTTTTAAATAAGGAGGACAACAAAATGATCACATTGGACAAGGAGCTTAATTCACTGGCATATCACGGCAGAGGTATCGTGATAGGCAAGAGCGCAGACGGCAAAAAAGCCGTTATCGCGTACTTCATTATGGGACGCAGCGAAAACAGCCGCAACCGCGTATTTGTCGAGGAAGGCGAGGGTATCCGCACGCAGGCGTTCGATGAGAGCAAAATGACCGACCCGCATCTGATAATCTACGCGCCTGTGCGCGTTCTCGGCAACAAGACGATCGTCACGAACGGCGACCAGACCGACACCATCTACGAGGGTATGGACAAGCAGATGACTTTCGAGGAGAGCCTGCGCTCCCGAACCTTTGAGGACGACGCACCCAACTTCACACCGAGAATTTCGGGTATAGTACATCTTGAAAACGGCAGAATGAATTACGCTATGTCGATACTGAAGTCCGCCAACGGCGATGATAAGTCTACGCGCCGCTATACGTTCGCGTATTCCGATCCGATAAGCGGACAGGGCAGCTTTATCCACACCTATGCTGCGGCGNNCGCTGCCGAGCTTTGTCGGCGAGCCGAAGGACGTCGTTATCCCCGATATGAGCCTTGACGAGTTCACAGATTTCGTCTGGACGAACCTTAACGCGGATAACAAGGTGTCTCTTTTTACGCGTTACATTGATCTGGAAACGGGCAAATTCGAGAGCCGTATCGTCAACAAGAACAAGTAAGCCGGGGGATAATTTTAATGGAAATAATCAACGAAGCAGCCGAGAAATTCAAGGACAAGCAG
>DILZ01000086.1 GCA_002425305.1 Ruminococcaceae bacterium UBA5579 | reverse complement strand
GCGGTGTATATGTATCTGCGCGACCGCGCCGGAAAAGATGGCTCCTGCTTCCCTGCTGTCAGCACGATAGCCGCGGACTTAAAGATATCCAAAAGCACCGTGAAACGCGCTCTCTCCGATCTTGAAAAAGCAAAATATATTCGGCATGAGCGCAGATATAGACATTCGGGCGGCAACTCAACGAACCTTTACTTCGTCGAGCGACCGCCTTAATTTTTTTGAAAAATATGCTCACTCACAAGGGCGAACTATGCCCATGTGGTGGACTAAGGATAGGTTCACAGTGGACTAACAATGTTAAGTAACCAATATAAATTTATTTTATATCGGGGAAAGGAGTTTATTTATGCCGTACATCAATTTTTCGGAAGATGATCTATACCGCGCGAATACGGCGAATCTGGTGTCATATCTGGAAGGTAGGGGCGAGCGTATCAAAAAAGTTGGCTCGACTTACCAATACATCTACACGGACGGCAGCGGAACGCACGACAGCGTGACGATCTCCGGCGGCAAGTGGTACGACCACAAGAACCAGCGCGGCGGTTATGCGGTGAAATTTCTGCAGGAGTTTCTCGGCTTTTCTTTTCAAGAATCCGTGATTGAGCTTCTCGGCAGGCATTGCGACGCGCAGACTGTCCGTCCTGCTCCGAGAGAAGCTCCCGAGCCTGTCGTTAAACCGTTTGAGCTGCCCGAACCCAACAGCGATATGCGGCGGGTGTTCGCATACCTCACCAAGCAGCGCTTTATCTCGTCGGATATAATCTCGCACTTTGCCCATGAACATAAAATCTACGAAGAAAAGAAATACCACAATGTCGTGTTCGTAGGAACTGACGAGAACGGCGTACCCAAGCAAGCCTCAGTGCGCTCAACGCTCAGTTTCGGAAAGACATTCCGCATAACGGTCGCGAGTTCGGATACAAAGTACAGTTTCTCGCACTTTGGCAGTGACGGGAAGCTGTTTGTTTTTGAAGCGCCGATAGATATGCTCTCGTTCATCACGCTCTACCAAAAAGATTGGCAGCAGCATAGCTACATTGCCATGAACGGCGTATACGAGAGCGCGGTGCTAAAGGCTTTGGAGAGCCGCGCGAATTTAAGCGAAATATATCTCTGCACGGATAATGATGAGGGCGGCATTGAAGCTGCGGAACGGCTGGGAGATATACTCGCCGAGAAAGGCTACACGGAAATCTTTCGTCTTGCTCCCTTGCAAAAAGATTGGAACGAGCAGCTCAAACAGCGTTATGGCGCAGAATATCTCCCCGCTGTTCCTCATGAGCGCAAGGAACTGTACTTGCGGAGCGTTGCCGAACTGAACGAAATGAAAATCAATCCTAACCGCATAGCCAACGACTTGATAGCCGTTTACAACTCCGCTGATCGCGTTCGATTAGCGGAGTTTTCTCTTGCGGCAAGCGAGCATTTCTTGAAAATCGCAGGTGTGGAATTTCAGCTCGGCAAGATGAAGGAAAGGCTCACCAACGAATACAAATGCTATCAGGACAAGGGCAGTATCTCCGTGAAACTCGGCAAACTGCAAAACGCGTTGACAACCGGATTGGAGCAGCTTCGCAAACCCGCGCAGACTGCTGCCGAGCTGAAAATAACGGCGAGGAAACTGTACGATATAACTGACCATGCCTTACGGCTGGCGACAGAAGAAACGCTAACGCAGAGAGCCGAGCAAAAGGAAACGCCCGAGGAAGAACCCTCGGACGAGTCGTTTCAAATGTCAATGAGCGTTTAGCTACTCCATTTCCTGTTCCAACGAATCAAATTCCTCTGTGCTGAAAAATTCGCCGATGGTTATCTCAAAGCCGTCGCAGAGTTTCTTGATCGTGGCGATACCGGGATTTGTGCTTTCGCCGTTAAGAATACTTTTGATCGTGGACTGCGATACCCCAGAAACGTATGAAAGACCGTTCGGAGTGATCCCTCGCTCCTTGCACAGTCCTCGAATACGCTTGACCGTTACCTCGTAAATTCCCATAAAGCCCTCCGGTTTGTGATATTTCACTAAATATAGTTTATAATATTTTGTGAAAAAAGATTAGTGAATTATCACTAAAATATGATATAATAGTGATAAATCACTGAATAGGAGGAAATCAATATGATTGATAAAATGAAGGTGGCGTGTTTTTCGGGGCATCGCAAACTGCCGGAGGATTGTGCCGAGCTGCGGACAAATCTTGAAAAAGCGATAATATCGTTGATAGAGCGAGGGGTAGTGTTTTTTGGCAGCGGGGCAGCTCTGGGGTTCGACCAGGAAGCGGCGACAGCGGTTCTGAAACTGAAAGAGGACTACCCCCACATCAGACTGGTAATGGTTCTCCCCTGTCCGCCGGAGGAACAGTCGCTGAAATGGACTAACGAGCAGCGGGAGCATTACAAAAAGCTGCTCGAACAGGCGGACAAGGTGCGGGTGTTATCGCCGCGGTACACAAAATGGTGTATGCTCGACCGTAACCGCCATTTGGTGGATTGCAGCGCATATCTTATCTGTTATCTGCGGGAGCAGCATGGTGGTACGTTCTACACCGTCAACTACGCTGAACAGCAGGGATTGGAAATACTTAGATTATGAAAGGACAATTATGAACTCAACACAAATTCTTCTGCTCTGCTTATGCGGAGCATTTTTTCTTGTTATCGCGGTGCTTGCCGCAATCGGAAATCTTTATTCTCTCAAGGGAATACCGAATAAGCCTGTGGGCAACGGACAGCACGGTACAGCGCGATTCGCGACGAGAGGGGAAGTTACCCGAACCTACAAACAAATCCCCTACACGCCCCATTTGTGGCGAAACGGAAAGCAGCTTCCGAGCGTGGACGGTCTGATAGTCGGCTGTCAGGAAACGGCGACCGGAATGACCGCCCTTGTCGATGACGCGGATATCCACACGCTGATGATCGGCGCGTC
>DILZ01000129.1:5029-8770 GCA_002425305.1 Ruminococcaceae bacterium UBA5579 | reverse complement strand
TGAACGGCGCGGGAAAGACCACCACCATCCGTATGCTCACCTGCCTTTCAAAGCCTACCGGCGGCGAATGCTTCGTGTGCGGTAAGAACTGCGTTTCGGAGATGTCGGAGGTCAAAAGCCTCACGGGAATATCCCCGCAGGATACCGCTGTTGCCGAAAATCTCACCGTCGCCGAAAATCTTCGGCTAATCTGCGGGATATACGAATATCCAAAGGAAAAAACCACCGAAAGCGTCAACAAGATGATAGAGCTTTTCGGGCTTTCGGAGTACAGGAACTCCCGCGCAAAGACGCTTTCGGGCGGCTGGAAACGCAAGCTTTCGATAGCGATGGCGATGATCGGCGAGCCGAAGGTGCTGTANNGCTCCGAAGGTGCTGTTTTTGGACGAGCCGACGCTCGGTCTTGACGTGTTGGCGCGGCGCGAACTTTGGAGCGTTATAGAAAAGCTGAAAAGCAAGATAACCATTATTCTCACCACTCACTATATGGAGGAAGCGGAAAAGCTCTCAGACCGCATAGGCGTTATGATAAACGGCGAGCTTAAGGCACAGGGAACGCTTGCCGAGCTGGAGGCTCTTACGGGCGAGCAGGGCCTGGAAAACGCGTTTGTTAAGATAGCGGAAAACGGAGGTGTAAAATGAGCAAAACAACTGCCTTTTCGTCGCGTAATCTTATGGAGATAAGCCGCGACCCTTTAAGCTACATTTTCTGTCTTGGATTTCCGTTGGTTATGCTTATCGTTATGACAATGGTAAACGACAGCATACCCGCCGAAACAAAGATGACGATATTCCGCATAGACAATCTCGCGGGCGGTATAGCGGTGTTTGGACTGACATTCGTTATGCTGTTCGTATGCCTTACGGTAGCGAAAGACCGCAGCGGCGCGTTTCTTATGCGGCTTTATGCCACTCCTATGACATCGGGGAACTTCATCGCGGGCTATATGCTGCCCACATTGCTGCTTTCCGTGCTTCAGATCGTTGTCGCTTTCGGCGCGTCGCTTATCATTTCTCTGATAAAGGGCGTCGAGCTTAATATTGGCGGACTGCTTTTGAGCGTTATGGTGCTGCTCCCTACGGTTATAATGTTCATTTCGCTCGGGCTGCTTTTCGGAACTCTGTTCAACGAAAAAGCCGCGCCCGGACTATGCTCCGTGGTGATCTCGTTCGCGTCGTTTTTGGGCGGAGTTTGGTTCGATGTCGACAGCGTCGGAGGTGTTCTCGCGGATATCTGCAATGTTCTGCCGTTCGTTCATTCGGTGAAAGCCGCGCGAATGGCTTGCGCGCTGAACTTTGAGGAGCTGCCCGTTCATCTTGCCGTTACCTGCGGCTACGCGGCGGTCATAACTGTTCTCTCTATACTGATGTTCAAGCGGAAAATGAAGGCAGACTTAGGGTGACGTACATACCGCACTTATAAACGGATATTCCCCCTCGGCTGAAGTCGGAGGGGGATATTTATTTGATTTGTGTGAACACGCTGTAACTGCCCTTTTCTCAGCTTAACGCCCCTGCCAATATTGCGCTCAGGATAACTGCGGCAAGGCAGCCCAAAAACTCAAAAGCGTATTTCCTTCGCGGAGCGTTCCCCATATACACTGTTCCGCCGCGCGAAAGTCTCAGCAGCATTCCCGACAGCTCCGCAGAGCACGCCGCCCCAGCNNCAGCCGTCACCGCCGCCAAACATATCACCGCCGACGGTATCATCTTAGGCGAGCTTGCCGCTATCCGCAGAACGCCTCCCATTGCGCAGAAATACGGCGCTGTCCAAACGAAAACGTCACCAAACGCGAAAAATCCCGTGACAAATTCCGCTGCCAAAAAAATCGCCCCTATAAGCAGCTGCCGCAGAAAAATTATCCAAAACGAGCCGACAAAGGTCTGCGAGATACCGCTCATTACTTCCTCGGACAAGCCCGAGCCGCTCCACAGCAGACGCGCTCCNNGCCCACCACGGCCGAAAAGATCATCAGTAGCTTTGTTCCGTTTCTCCGCAGCTCGGGAGCGCGGACGTGTTCGATGACTGTTTCCTCGTTCGGCTCACGGATCTCCGCGTCGAATATCCGCGCTTCCGACAAACTGTCAAAATCAAGCGGCTCGCCCGCTCCTATATTTCTCATTTCCGCGACATTTTCCATAAACCTCTCCCCTTTGGACAACCTCGATTTGGTAAAATGTATTCCCGATATCAAAAAAAAATACCGATGTTCCAAAAAAACGGTTGACATATTCCGCGATTTGTGCTACATTATAACAGTAAAGCGAATTACGGTTTAGTTTAACAGTAAATAGCGATTAGTTATTGTAAGTGCTTCGTATTTGTTACATTGGCTCGCATAACCTCATTAACTAACAACTAATCACTATTCTCTATTGAACTATTAAGTAAATATTGGAGTGTTGGCTATGAAATATGATGTTGTTATAATCGGAGCGGGTCCTGCGGGAATTTTCACCGCGATAGAAATGCTGCGGCGCGGCTCGAAAAAGAAAATACTTATTGTTGAGAAGGGCGTTTCCGTCGAAAAAAGAAGCTGCCCCAAATCCAAAACGAAAAAGTGTATGAACTGCAAGCCTTACTGCCATATCACCACGGGCTTTTCCGGAGCGGGTGCGTTCTCGGACGGCAAGCTCTCGCTGTCCTGCGAGGTCGGCGGACTGCTGCCGGAGCTTATCGGCGAGCAAAAGGCTCAGGAAACGATAGACTACACCGACAAGATATATCTCGAGTTCGGCGCGGACACCCGCGTCGAGGGCGTTTCCGATCCCGAAAAGATACGCGAGATACGCAAGAAAGCAATAAACGCGAACCTCAAGCTCGTCGACTGCCCAATTCGTCACCTCGGCACGGAAATGGCACAGCAGCTTTACGCGCGCATTGAAAAGCACCTGCTGGAAAACGGCGTTGACATACTATTTTCGCACTCCTGCCTTGATATTGTCATTGAGGACGGCGTTTGCAAGGGCGCGGTGATAGCGGACGACCGCGGCGCGGAACAGACTGTTTACGGTGACGTGACGGTTATCGCGACAGGTCGAAAGGGCGCGGATTGGCTGCAAAAGATATGTGAAACGCACGAAATCGATCACCGTTCGGGAACTGTCGACATCGGCGTGCGCGTTGAGGTGCGCAACGAGATAATGGACGAGGTAAACTCCGTACTGTATGAATCAAAGCTCATCGGATATCCCGCACCTTTCCGCAACAAGGTGCGCACTTTTTGCCAAAACCCCGGCGGCTTTGTCGCTCAGGAGAACTACGACAACGGCTTGGCTGTCGTGAACGGACACTCCTTTAAGGAGCTGAAAAGCGACAACACCAACCTCGCGATACTATGCTCTCACAACTTCTCCGTGCCGTTCAATCAGCCGATAGCGTACGCGCAGAAGGTAGGCGAGCTTTGCAATATGCTCGGGAACGGGCAGATCTTAGTGCAGCGCTACGGCGACATACTTGACGGAAAGCGCACCTGGGAAAAGGAACTGATGTTCTCGAACGTAAAGCCCACGCTCCCCGACGCAGTGGCGGGAGATATCACGGCTGCTATCCCCTACCGCACGATGACGAACATCATCAACTTCATCAAGGCGGTCGACGATGTTGTCCCCGGTTTCGCAAGCCACGAAACACTGCTGTATTCCCCGGAGCTGAAATTCTACTCAAACCGCATAAAAATGGACGAACACTTCAACACCAACATCAAGGGGCTGCATTGTCTGGGCGACTCCAGCGGCTGG
>DILZ01000129.1:3322-4982 GCA_002425305.1 Ruminococcaceae bacterium UBA5579 | reverse complement strand
TTATTAGTTGCTAGTTGTTAGTTTAAAACGATACCCCCGCCGGATGCGGGGGTATCGTTATTCATCATACAGTCCGTTTTTCAGCCTGTCAACGGAGTTCGGACCGACAACAACCGGGAATTTTCCCGTGCGCTTGATTGTCTGACCATTCAACATTCCGACGTGGATATTCAGATGCCGAAACTGCATAAGCACTAATTCCACTCGGGTGTAAATACATTCGGGCGGATATTCGTACAGCTCCTTATCCGTCAATGCGTCAAGATAATCGGCGGTTTTCCGCTCTACCTTTTTGAGATACTCCAACAGCTCCGTATCGCTTAGCTCGACCGCGCACGGGTTATCGGGCTTATCCATTCCGTCCTCGTGAAACGGCGGCTCGTCAAATACGAACGGGTTAAAAAGCCACTTGTCCGCAGAGTGTATCGTGTGGTAAACGTATCTCCACACGGGTGTGCCGCACACGAGCGCGTTTCTGTCATAGGTCTTTATCGCGGTCTCGAGATTGAGGTAATTAGCCGCGACTTGTTCCTTTATTATCTCACAAAACGTTTTCACAACTCCTCCAAATGCGCCAGCAGTGTGGATATAATCTCGTTCGATACGAGAAAGCCCTCCGCCGTCAGCGACAATCTGTCGTTTTGGATTTTGTAATATTGCTTCGGAATAAGCGGCAATGCGCCCCGAACGCGCTCCCAAAGCTCCTTTGGGATACCCTCCGTAAGCCGCAGACCCAGCATTATCCGCTCCTCGATCTCATCGGACGCGTCGTCCGTTATCTCTTCTATCTGGTGTTCGCTTGCGATAAACCCGCGCAAATCGCGCTTTACCGCAAAACGCTTTCCGTTATAGAACGAGTGCGCCGCCGCTCCTATTCCGATATATTCCTCGCGCCGCCAGTATTTCAANNTTCCAATATTTCAGATTGTGGCGGCTTGTCATTCCGCACCGCGCGAAATTGCTGATCTCGTACTGAATAAACCTTTTGGACTCCAAACCGTGAACTGCCTTTAAATACAGTTCCGCGGTCTTGTCCTCGTTTGGGAGTACGGGCGGCTTTTTCCCGAAAACGGTGTTCGGTTCGATTTTGAGAAGATACGCCGAAACGTGCGTTATCGGAAGCTCCCGCAGCTTGCATACTGTGTAAGTAAGCGAGGCAAAGTCTTGTCCGGGAATACCGAGCATAATATCGGCGGAAATATCGCAGAACCCGACCTTGTTTGCGGTAAGTATCGCCTGCTGTGCCTGCTCAAACGTATGCGTTCTTCCAAGAGTGCGAAGCTCGCTGTCAACAGCAGACTGTACGCCGACCGAAAGACGGTTCACTCCCGAATCAAACAGCATTTCAAGTGTTTCCCTGTCCATTTCGAGAGGGTTGCACTCCACCGTGATCTCCGCGCTTGACGTTCGGTCAACCTCTGCGAGTATACGCGGAATATGCCGCGCCAAAAGGATCGGAGTTCCGCCGCCGAAGTACACGGTATCGTAACGCTCGTTATAATAACGCAGATTTCGCAGCACCGCGTCCGCGTATTGCCCCGCAAGCTCCTCGCGGTATCCTACAGAGTAAAAATCGCAATACGGGCATTTTTTTCGGCAGAACGGAATGTGCAAATATAATCCCAACACAATAATCACCGCCGAACATAATAGTTTAATA
>DILZ01000129.1:3162-3294 GCA_002425305.1 Ruminococcaceae bacterium UBA5579 | reverse complement strand
AACTAGCTACTAACTACTATTCCTCGTCTAGCTTCAGCACCGCCATAAAAGCTTCTTGGGGTACTTCCACCGTGCCGAAACGGCGCATACGCTTTTTGCCCTCTTTTTGCTTTTCAAGCAGCTTTTTCTTTC
>DILZ01000129.1:1858-3106 GCA_002425305.1 Ruminococcaceae bacterium UBA5579 | reverse complement strand
TGCCGCCGACACACGCTTGTATCGGTATCTCGAAAAGCTGCCGCGGGATATGCTCCTTCAGCTTTTCCGCCATTTTGCGGGCGCGCGCATAGGCGCTGTCCGCGTGAACGATAAACGACAGCGCGTCTATAACCTCGCCGTTCAGCATTATATCCAGCTTTACGAGCTTGCTCGGCGCAAAGCCCATCATCTCGTAATCGTAGCTAGCATAGCCTCGCGTGCGGGATTTCAGCGCGTCGAAAAAGTCATAAACTATCTCGTTCAGCGGAAGCTCGTAGTGCAGATCAACGCGCGTGGTGTCGATATATTTCATATCCTTGAACACTCCGCGCCTGTTCTGGCAAAGCTCCATAATATTGCCCACATAATCGCTCGGCGCGTAAACGTGAGCGTTCACCATAGGCTCGTAAGCCTGCTTTATCAGCGTGGTATCGGGATAGTTGAACGGATTGTCTATCATCTTGACTTCACCGTCAGTAAGCTCTATTTTGTATACTACCGAAGGCGCGGTGGTGATTATGTCAAGGTCGTACTCGCGCTCGATACGCTCCTGTACAACGTCCATATGCAGCAGACCCAAAAATCCGCAGCGGAAACCAAATCCCAATGCTACGGAGCTTTCCGGCTCGAAAGACAGCGACGCGTCGTTCAACTGCAGCTTTTCGAGAGCCTCCCGCAGATCGGGATATTTCGCGCCGTCCGCCGGGTAAATACCGCTGAACACCATAGGGTTGACCTCGCGGTAGCCGGCCAGCGGCTCTGCGGCGGGGTTTACCACGCTTGTCACCGTATCGCCGACCTTTGTGTCGCCGATAGACTTGATAGACGCCGCAATGTAACCGACCTCGCCCGCTTTAAGCTCGCTGCACGGAACAAGCTCGGTCGCACCCATATACCCGACCTCAACCGTTGTGAACTCCGCGCCGCTTGCCATCATTCGTATCTTGTCGCCGGGCTTTATGCTGCCCTCCTTCACGCGCACATAAACGATAACTCCCTTGTAGCTGTCGTAGTAGCTGTCAAAGATAAGAGCTTTCAGCGGCGCGGCGTAATCGCCTTTTGGAGCTGGTATTTTATGCACTATCTCCTCCATTACCGCGTGGATATTCGTGCCCATTTTCGCGGATATTTCGGGAGCGTCCATAGCCTCAATTCCGATGACGTTTTCTATCTCTTCCTTGACCTCCTCGGGTCTTGCGCTTGGAAGATCTATCTTATTTACCACCGGTACGACTTCAAGATCATTCT
>DILZ01000129.1:0-1853 GCA_002425305.1 Ruminococcaceae bacterium UBA5579 | reverse complement strand
GTCTGCGCCTCAATGCCCTGCGAAGCGTCGACAATAAGGATAGCTCCCTCGCAAGCGACAAGCGAGCGCGACACCTCATAGTTGAAGTCAACGTGACCGGGCGTGTCGATAAGGTTGAAGACATAGTCCTCGCCGTCGTCCGCGTGATATTTCAGGCGCACTGCGCGGGCTTTTATCGTAATGCCGCGCTCGCGCTCTATATCCATATTATCAAGCAGCTGCTCCTCCATATCGCGTAGAGCCACGGTTTCAGTCTGCTCCAATATCCTATCCGCCAGCGTTGATTTACCGTGATCTATATGCGCAATTATGCAGAAATTGCGTATTTTATTCAGATTATCCATATTAACCTCCGTTTGACCGCGAAAAACAGTACTTTAGTGATCCTCGTTATATTCCGCGTCGAGATACAATTCGAGCCTTTCCAGCTTTTCCTCGAACTCCTCCGCGCTCTCCCAATTCGGCAGGTCGAACGCTTGCCAGCGGTCTTTTTTCAAGAGCTGCCGCACCACATACAGGTCGTTCTTGCGCTTGGTTGACGACTCCTTAAAATCGCGAAGCGGTGCGAACACGCCATACTCGCCCTCCAGCTTATATATAACGAACTCGCCGAACTGATAAACATTAAGCCCCGTACCCGATATAAGCGTTTTCACAGTCGTGTTGTCCATATCCATAGGAGTTTCGTTCAGCGTAAATGTCGCGAGCGGTTTATCGGCGTAATGCGCCTTGTCGTGCTCGGACGCCACTTTTTTGTAGTTGCTTTCATCAAACTCAAAGTCCTCGGGAAGCAGGTAATAATGACTCGCGGGGTTTTGATAGCAATGCACCACCGTGAACCTTTCCTCGCCATACTCCTTTGTGTAGACCGCGTCCTTCGGCTCATAGAAAATGCCGATAACGAATTTTACCGCGAAAATGAAAATGCCCGTGCTCACCAGCACGATAAGCATTGGCAAACATTTCAAAAAACCGCGTTTAAACTTTTCCTTTGTCATATCATCCTCTTAAATTTTTATCATAATCCTGAAACCACGCGTCGTCCGTGAACTCGTTCCAACAGAACGCAACGTCCGAACAGGCAAATTCAATTTGACAATAGCAGTCTCCGTAAGCTGTGCGCCAAGCGTCACACGCCAAAAACACCGAATCCGGATAGCGTTTGAAATCCAGTATTTCAAGCTCCACAGCCCCGATATCCTCTTCACGGAGCGGCTTTTCTTCCTTGTCCGAAATATACAGCGTTCCCCGCAGGAACCGCCCGTTCTTCAGCGCGACGGCGGCTTTTCCCGTGTGCTTGTGCCGTCCCGTTTCGTTCAGCGGGTTTTCCGGGCAAACGTCAAAGCCGTACTCGAATATCAGCGACAGCCCGTCCCCTTCGGACAGGCACTCCGTTAAATCGCAGTCGTGCAGCGACACGCTTTTGCAGTCGTCCGAACGGTATTTCCAATCCATTTTTCCGCCTCCCATACATATACTTTTTTATTATAGCATATTTTTCCGCGTTTGTTAAGTACTTTTTGAAATTTTTTCGCACTTCTCCGTAAAAAAATCGGCTTCTGCCCTTGACAAGCGAAGCTTTTCGTGATATAATAGTTGAGTAAATGCCGCTGTGGCGAAATCGGCAGACGCAAGGGACTTAAAATCCCTCGGTAGCAATACCGTACCGGTTCAAGTCCGGTCAGCGGCACCACAAATTAAATATCAAAATCAGCAGCCACGCAGAAATACCCAAGTGGTGAAGGGGCTCCCCTGCTAAGGGAGTAGGTCGGGAAACCGGCGCGAGGGTTCAAATCCCTCTTTCTGCGCCAGCAGCGTGACGCTGCACCCAATTCACGTTACCACTCGCAAGC
>DILZ01000002.1:4655-4800 GCA_002425305.1 Ruminococcaceae bacterium UBA5579 | reverse complement strand
AAAGGAAATATAACATAACGATACAATTTTAAGATAAAATAACCCGTATTCCAATTTTTGATCTGTTGGAATGATATTCATACGATACCGGCGGCACGTTGATTTTGATTTTCCCGACATAACGATAGAAAATCTCGATCTCACG
>DILZ01000002.1:4408-4600 GCA_002425305.1 Ruminococcaceae bacterium UBA5579 | reverse complement strand
ATCTTGCTGAAATCATCGTGTTTCTTTGCCAGTGAAACGAACTTCTTTATGTTGTACATACGATTTAAAGGCATTTCAACGTTCTTTTCCAACTCGGCGATACGCGTTTCCAATGTGGATTTTTCCTCGTCAAATCCGCACGTCAGAAAAGAAAATTGTTCGTCCGAGATTTTCCCTAAAGCGTTGTCCTCG
>DILZ01000002.1:0-4359 GCA_002425305.1 Ruminococcaceae bacterium UBA5579 | reverse complement strand
TGCTGCACAAGAGCGACTTCCGCGTCCTGCTTGGCGTTTTCGTTCATCACGGTAATAAATTCCCGCTCGTTATTGTTTACGTAATTCAGAACGCGCTTCAGCTCGGCGAATAAAACGTCCATAACAACGTCTTGAGAGATATAATGCGCGGTGCAGCTTTCACCGGAACGACGTTGGCGACGGTTGCGATAACGTCCGCAAGTGTAACCGCCGACGCGCTTGCCGGTCGTAGCGTGTATGCTGTGCATTTTTGCGCCGCATTCTCCGCAGAATATCAGCCCCGAAAGAATATCAAGCTCGCTGTTTTTCCTGCGCCGCGAGTGATTTTTTATCCGCGCTTGAACTTGTTCGAACACGTCTCTGTCGATCAGCGCCTCGTGAGTATTGCTGAAATAAAACTTTTCCGCGTCCTCCGTCGGCTTCTGATTATGCAGCTTGAAGGACGTTCTGTGGCTCTTATTCGTCACAGTATCGCCGACATACTCTACTTGCTGAAGAATATGTTCTATCGTGAAAATGGTCCAATCACACGACCGTTCTGTCAAAGCGTGATTTTTGTCCTTTTTCCTGCGCCGGTATTCCGCGGGAGCGCTGATCTTGTTTTCCCAAAGCCACCTTTGAATTCCCGCCATCGATACGCCGCCGACGTACATCTCGAAGATTTTTTGCACCACGGGTGCGGACTCGGGATCGGGTATCAAATGGTTGCGGTCGTCGGGATCGGCGGCATAACCATACGGCGTAATGCCGTTTACCCGCTCCCCGCGCCGAGCTTTTTCAAGCTTCACAGCGCGTATTTTCTTGCTTGTTTCGCGTGCGTAAAATTCATTGAACCAATTGCGCAACGGGGTGAATTCGTTCTCCCCGTTGGCTGAATCCACTCCGTCGCTCACTGCTATATAGCGCACTCCGTTTTGAGGAAACGTTATCTCTATCAGCTTGCCCGTTTCGAGATAATCACGTCCCAACCTTGACAAGTCTTTGGTAACGACGGTCGAAACGTTTCCCGCTTCCACCTCGTCCAACATTTCCTGTAAGCCCTCGCGTCGCTTGAATTCCACACCGGATATTCCGTCATCAATAAAAAAACGGATATTCGGGAGATGACTTTCCTTTGCGTAACGCTCCAAGATCATCTTTTGATTTTGAATGCTCTCGCTTTCTCCGAGCCGCAGATCTTCTTTGGATAAGCGACAATAGAGAGCCGTAATTTTATTGTTTGTCTGTGGCATTTTCCTACTCCTTTCGTGTGACAAACAAATTTGTTTTGCACAAGTATATTATACCATAATTTTTTGCGTTTGTCATCACTTTTTCGGAAAATGCCAAAGAATTTTGGGGCGATTTTTCGGGATAACACTCCCGAATTTCGCGTATATGGCGCGTGAAATATTTGAAAAATCACGCGCCGAAAAGGGATATCATCCCTTGAAATGAAATTTCGTTGCTTTCAAGGACAAGCCGCGGGTAATTACGCGCCCGCGCATAGGACT
Organism: Ruminococcaceae bacterium UBA5579; assembly: GCA_002425305.1. Lineage (GTDB taxonomy): Bacteria > Bacillota > Clostridia > Oscillospirales > Ruminococcaceae > CAG-115. The sequence continues at coordinate 2,866 of DILZ01000002.1, read as the reverse complement.
TTTGAAGGACTTTCACCTTCGTCCGCCCTCTGCCCATTCCTGTGGGTCAGACCTCACGGTAAGTATCATTATATCGCCCGCTGTTCAATTATTTACGCTCAATTTCTTTACTACTCGACGATTGCGTTATTGTCTTTCGGCTGACCGTTCGCGATTTGTGATTTTATTCCCGCGCAAATAAACAAATGTGACCACGGATAAAATCCATCTCAAAAACCGGACGGCAGAAACGTCTTCGCGACTGCCGCAGCTTGCGATTTATGTGCTTGTCCGATTCAATTGTCAAAGATCTGAAAAACGGTAGCAATCGCGTTTCGCGTATTGCTGAAACCACTTTAATTATAATTCATTTTTCGACTTTTGTCAATAGTTTTTTGCAAAATTGGTCACATTATTGCAAAAAAATTTATCTCTAGAAAAAAGTGTCACCCGTGACACGCTCTCCAAGGTCACAGGTGACATAATTTTTTTCAACTCTGAAAAAACGGTTTGTTTCCATTTGTAAACGCGAAAAATTAACCGTTTAGTACAATAAATAGATTTTGATTTCTGCTTTTAATCCTTTTATTTTTTGTTGTTATTTTTATCCGATTCGAAATTAGACAAAATCTGCTTGGAAAGTATGTCGATCTCGCTGCCTTCTTCGACAGGTCTCTCAACAACTGCTGGATACAAATCAGTTTTAGCGGCACTGATATCCTCAAATTGTTTTTGGGTACTTTTAATCACGCACTTTAAGTGCAGACCGACAAACACGATGTTCATAATAATTACAATTGTCCACCACATTATCGGATCGTCGTTCAGCATTTTGGACAGAACGTGTTCGTCCTTGATGTACTCAAGTGTGTCGAACACTTTATATGCAATACCCCAATCATCAATTAAGTTGTATAATCCAAAAGCCCATACAAATCCGCAAAGCGTGACAAATCCTTTTCCGAAATACGGAATTCTTGTTAGAAGTACAAAACAGATCCCTCCCGCGATTCCCAAAAGTATCGAGAAAACTATATGAATTCCGAGACTATTCAGAAGCCAAGCTAACCCAACGATTATCAAAAGAACATCAACAACTATGATGTTTGTTATAGTACCCTTAACCAGCGCGACGATTATGTTGATCAGCAGCACCGCTCCAATAGCTATCCCAATAATAATAGGCACGGCTGCAATTTCAAGTAAAGCGAACATTTTTTCACCCTTCAATCGCCTTATCGGCGATTGTCCTCCCTGCATTAAAACTTGTTTTACAATTGCATTATAGCACTTTAAAGTGCTAACGTCAATAGAAAAAACACGATTTCTTGCATTTTGGAGACTTGCACAAATTTGCTTTGGCTTTTTGTGAGTATTTGTAGAATTTCCCAAGAAAGTGTCTCCGGTGACACAAAAAGACTTCAAAGCAGAAAAGAAAAAAATGTGTCACTGGTGACACGCTGTAAAAAAATCCCGTTCCGGGGCTTGCCCGGGACGGGTCATCTGCTATGTTTGGGCTTGCCGCGATCCGGCTTGTCCGGTTTGTTGTGATCGTTGCGTATTTTCGGCGGCGGATTTCTGTGTTCATCCCTCGCGCGTATGTATTCAGACTTGAGCTCCGGATTATCGTTTAAGATCTGATTTGCCTCGCGCAGCAGCCTGTCGCGTTTGTCCGAAAGCTCGGTTGCGCTCTTAAGATGGGTTTTCACGCTTTCAAGCTCGGTTTTCGCCTCATTGAGCTCTTTTTTCAGTGCCTCGATCTTCTCGGAATATTCACTACTTTTCTTATCAAAATCCGATGAAAGCAGATCATATTTTACCTGCAAAAAGGCGTTTTTGTTTTCCGCATTGCCGAGCTTATCCTCCAACAAACGTATTTCGGCTCGTGCCGCTTTTAATTCGCGCCGTTTTTCAATATACGTTTTGAACGGCTTGGCAAGCACCGAAAAGAATTTTTTGACAGACTCGAAGAAAAGTCCGCCTCGCGGCGGCTGAGCGAAATCAAGCGCGANNGCCGCACCGTCAGCTCCGGCGAGCGCCGGTCTGAATGTCCCTTTAAATTCGTTCGAGCTGAAGCTCTCGGTGGAGTTGTTCTTGGACGTATTCGGAGATGGTTGCCAACCTTGTTGAACAGTGGCTTTTTTCTCTCCCGTTTGCGATGGTGTACGAAGCGCCCCTAAAATCGCTGTTTCATCAATCGGAACGCTTACCTTTATCTTATCAAGAAGTGCGGGAAAATCGACATTTTTGGCGATTTTTCTAATCGTGTTATATTCCTTATCGGCGACTTTTTTGCCTAAAACCGCAAGGACACATTCTGTATTCGGAGAATTTTTACGAATATCGTCCGCCATAACCGTGTTGGGAATATAATGTTTTTTTTGTTTTACCAGTCCTAAAAAAGAATTCTGTCCGCCCGCAAGTTTATTCGACTTTAGATTGATACGCCAGTCGCCATAATCGCCAATCATAGAAGCGTTTGAACCAATATTGAGCGTTTGTACAATTACCTTAAGCTTTTGCTCTGAAAATGTGTTTTTAAATTCAAATTCATTTTCGTTAAGTTTTCCGTCAAGAGCATTATTAAAAAAAGAATTCGTGGTGTTTTTTGGAATTGAATTATTCAATTCCATCCCTGTCAAATGTAAAAAATTTGAAGCTGATCCTATTACCTCAATGTATTTGGGGGCTGATGCGTCTCCAAAAATAATCAACATTTTTTGATTAATAAAGTTCTGATAATATACTTTAGCTGCTTGAGATATAATTTCAATTGCTCTTCTTTTGGTCATATCATAATTTCCCCTACACAAAATTTAAAGGGGAACGCCTCCGCCTTGGCGAAGGTCATCCCCCTTAGTGACTGATTTTTCTGTTGTCCGCCAAC
>DILZ01000072.1:2881-5071 GCA_002425305.1 Ruminococcaceae bacterium UBA5579 | reverse complement strand
TAGCTCGCTTTCGCAAATTTTACACTTCGCTGGTTATGTTGCTTCGGGTCGGTACGCGCCTATAACGTCTCACCGGAGTGTTGACTTGTGCGCTTTGACTTCACCCCAATTTGCCGCTTTGACACGGTGAAAGTCTATAATTCAATATCGATCCGATACTCGTCATCAATGAAAATATATTCTGCTCCGTGTTTGATACACTGTTCCAACATTTGTTTGTTTTCCGAGATCACCGCTTCCAAAGTGCAATCCTCATCAGCTCTGCGGTCTTCAATGACACTTGCAAATCCCTTAATAGCGTCAAAATGATTTTTTATATATTTATCACTCATAACCAAACAATAAAATCTGATCTCGTGCAAATAATCCTCATCAAATTCCTTTTCCCATTCAAAAGGAATATAACAACCCTCTACAATGAGGTTTTGTCTGTTTTCAATAGCTGTTTTGATCATTTCGCGCACGATCGGCCATAAATAGTTCGTCAACGCTTCATCGTCGCTCGTGGGTGTAAGTTCTGTATTGCCGCTGCGAATAAGCCCCATTTTCAAATGGTCTATGGAAAGATAAGGGTACTTATACTTCTCAAGGAGCTTTTGCGCAAGCGCCGTCTTACCGGTATGTGATGCTCCCGTTATTAAAACGATCATTTTTTCCAACCCTCTTATACGAAAATTCCGCCCTGCCGCTGCGAGTTACTGCATATTACTCCGCTTTCATTTTTGTCCTACTTTTTTACCGCTCCGACACGATGAAAGTCTGTAAGCAAAATGATCGACCAACCGGAAATCAGCAATTATCTGCATTAGCTCTTAACATTTGTATGCAAATAACCATCGTCCCGATCCCGTATCCGATCGGTGCAATATACCATATATTCTCGTTTATAAACACCGCTCCCAAAAATCCGATAAGACACAGAATCCCACAGAGCAAAACAGTTGATCTCATAATACGTTTATGTTTGACACTACCGCTGCCGGACATACCGACACATAAAAAAGCAAGACCCGTAAAAAATCCCCACGCCAGGTAGTCAACAGCCATTTCCACGGACGGCCAAAACCCGATCCTAAAATAGTCGGGAACATTAACGCCCTCATTTATAAGCCTTCTCGTAACCGTTATATTTACAATATGAGCTGCTCCTGTCAACGCACAGGTGCAAGCCATAAATACCGACATAGCCTTTTTACAGACCGATGCTATCGATAAGAGATCGCTAAGCTCCAATAAAACAAAGAGAACCACAGGCGCACTGAAAACGGTCATCAGTTCCCATATTGTCAGCGCCGCTTCCGATTTAGTAACAAGAAATGATCCTACCGACAGAAAATATAAAACACAAGTTATAATTCCTGTTACGGATATTTTATTTGTCATATGTTTACTCCATAATTGACGATTTACCGCCGTGATTTCCTTTTTTTGCACCGTGCTAGCCGAACGATATTTTGCACTCGCTCATTTTCGCTAAATAAAGTCGATATTCACGGAATTTATCTGAACTTCTCCAGCCTATAAAGCTGTCCTTCATCTAATTCCGCTATTCCGTTTTTATATTCATATCCCATTTTTCTGTAAAATTCCACAGCAGTGATCGAAGCGGGAATTTCAATGCGCTTTGCTCTTAAAAAGTACTCGTCCTGTTCAAGCGTTTCAATTATACGTCTGCCGATTCCTTTGCCCTGATATTCGGGCAAAACGAAAATCGTAAGCAAAATGCTTTCGGACAGACTTCCCCAATATCCCGCAACAGTTCCGCAACCGACAATTCGCGCTCCATCACAAGCCACATACATATGACCTTGTTTTGAGCGTTCGATCAGAACGTCCGCCGAATGTGATGATATATTCGCTTCAATATATTCTTTTGAGTAATCGCGACTGTTGGAAATTCTTAGGGTTTCGGCAATTACCTGTTCCACTTCCGCTGCGTCCTCTTCTTTAAACAACCGTATTTTCGTATTGCTCATCTCCGTATTTCCAAACAAAAAGTCCCTTGTATCTCAATACAAGGGACGAGTAATTTCACCCGCGTTACCACCCAAATTCGCGAATCAGCGTTTCCGCTGACCCTCGCTCTCAATAGCCCTTAACGCGGGCAAACGTCGCCGCTTAACGCTTTTGCTTTTCACGGCGCACTCCAAGACGGGTTCGGCATCTGAAATTCGCGGCTCGCACCGACCG
>DILZ01000072.1:0-2871 GCA_002425305.1 Ruminococcaceae bacterium UBA5579 | reverse complement strand
TACTGTTTCTTGTCAAAGCTTTACAATATTTACCTGTTTATTATATCACGTTTATTTTGATTTGTCAAGCGTTATTTTTGGAAAACTAATTGACAAAGCTCCAAAAATGTGGTAAAATAATATTGCTAAAAATACAAAGGAGATAATTTTATGTACATAACTTGTTTGGACTTGGAAGGAGTTCTCGTACCCGAGATATGGATAGCTTTTGCCGAAGAGAGCGGTATCCCCGAGCTTAAACGCACCACGCGCGACGAACCGGACTACGACAAGCTGATGAAATGGCGCTTGGGTATTTTGAAGGAACACGGTCTGGGTCTTAAAGAAATTCAGGCGACTATCGCGAAGATCGACCCTATGCCCGGCGCGAAGGAGTTTCTGGACGAGCTGCGCTCGCTGTCGCAGACTATCATTATCAGCGACACGTTCGCACAGTTTGCCGGTCCGCTTATGGAGAAGCTAGGACTGCCGACTATCTTCTGCAACTCGCTTGAGGTCGCGCCGAGCGGCGAGATCACGGGCTACAAGATGCGCTGCGAGAAATCGAAGCTCACCACCGTCAAGGCGTTGCAGTCTATCGGCTTTGAAACGATAGCGGGCGGCGACAGCTTTAACGATTTGGGAATGATACAGGCTTCGAAGTTCGGCTTCTTGTTCCGCTCCACAGAGCAGATCAAAAAGGATTATCCCGATCTCCCCGCGTTTGAAGAATACGCTGACTTGATGAAGTTCCTTAAAGAGTGCCTTGCGAAATAAAATTATCCGCTTCCGAAGTAATCGGAAGCGGATAATTTTATTCGGCGATCTCGCCGTTTATCAGCTTTTCCATTTTCTCTCGGACTTTCTCGTCCGGTTCGATCTCCTTTAGTTTTTTGAGCAGCCCGAACATCTCCGGAAGCAGCTTTTCAAGCGGCATTTGCTTTGCGTTTACCCAACCCCGCAAAGCTTTCAGCGCAATGTTTCTGTTTCGCGTGGGAGCGCATTGCAAAGCTGTTTCGATCATCTCTGTACCCTCAAACGGATAGCCGTCCAGATACTGCACTATCGCGTCAAGGCACCGCTGCATTTTGAACTCTCTCCCCAGCCCCAATTCCGTCGCCGGCGCGGCTTTCATCTCGTCAAGCGGGAGCTTTTCCCGGAAAAGCTTGATAGCCTTTGCCCTGTATTCGTTATCGCTCATCAAGTGAACGCACAGATAACAGTGCTTTTCAAGATCGGTTTCCATAAGCCGTAAAACATCGGCTTTGCAATCTATCCCAAGCTCGTTTGCGAGTTCAATAGCCTTTCCGTCTTTTACCGCAAGCGTAACGCATTCGCGGCATTTTTCGGAACTCAGTATCTCCGCGCACAACGCCGTGACATTCCCTTTTTCCTCGTCGTAATTACGGATATTGCGAACCGCTTCGTAATCTTCGATGTCAAGCTCTCTGCTGCTTGCCGTTTTCAAAAACTCCACCAGCACTTCCCCGGCATTTTCGACCCTGGAGATACCCGCACAGGGACCCTCGTCAAGAAGAGCGTCAATGATGTCGCGGATACCGTGGAAATCCTCGTCCGATAGCGGCTCGTCGCCGAACAGAAGCTCCGCCGCTCCGGACTTATTCCAGCAGGTGAGCGCGGAATAGGACGGCATAACGGTATTGTGGACGCCCTCGCGCAGCAGCCATTTGCGTATCTTCTCGGTGTTGGCTTCCAGACGTTCTATTGCGTGGATACGCCCCCAGCCGTGTGTCATTCTCGCAAGATACGCGATTTTCTCGTTTCCGTCCTTCCACCTTAACATTACAAATACTGAAAACAACGTAAATTCTTCGCTAAGCCCGAGCACGGTAACAACGTTTCTTATTTCCTCGTTGTCCTCAATATTGAGCAATTCAAGTATTGAAAGCCCGAACTTCACACATTCCACGTCCCACGACTTCGTGATCGCGTGTACGGCGAACCTGTAAAGCTCCTCCGCCGGAATACTGTCCCTGTTTGCGATGATATAATCCTGAAGCTCGTCGATAAGTCGAATGGCTCTTTCCGCCTTGCCCAGCTCGGTGAAAAGCTTTTCGGCGGCTTCGATATCGCCGTTCGAGGCAGTCTGCACCGCCTTTATCATAAGCTCCTTTGTTTCATCGGACATCGTGGACGCGCCCATATGATACATCGCGATGCCGTCATACGCGCCGTCCGCGAATGGCAAGGGCGAGTTTTCCGATTTTGAATCGGGCGGAAGCGAGAATTCCATTACCTTGTGCGCCTCCAAAAACGGCTCTGCCGACGCTTTTATATACTCATACAGCGACTGTGGCTGCGTATAATTATTATTTGTATCGGCAATATTTTCCGCTTTGGATTGTTTATCCTTGTTAAGATACTTGCTTTCCGCAAATAAATCGTCTAAAAAACCCATATGTTACCTCTGTTATGCTTTTGTTACTTTAAGGAATACCTTCTTGCCCTTGCGGACTATCACCTCGTTTGCAAGGTCTATCTGCGCGTTCGGGTCGGCAATTATTTCATCATTCACCGCTATACCCTTGCCGGAAATGAGATTGCGCGCCTCGCGCTTTGATGGCGCGAGCTTTGTATTCACAAGCAGATCGAGTATGCCTATCTTACCGTCCACGGTCTCAACGGACGCAGTGGGCATATTGTCGGTGTTACCCGCGCCGCCAAACAGCGACTTCGCGCCGTCGAGAGCCTTTTTCGCTTCCTCCTCGCCGTGGACGAGCTTTGTCAGCTCAAACGCGAGAGTTTCCTTTGCCTTATTGAGCTGCGCACCCTCCCACTTTTCCATTTCGCATATCTCTTCGATCGGCAGGAACGTAAGCATTTTCAGGCACTTGATAACGTCCGCGTCCGCAACGTTTCTCCAGTACTGGA
>DILZ01000032.1:10077-10232 GCA_002425305.1 Ruminococcaceae bacterium UBA5579 | reverse complement strand
CCCTCGGGGTCGCCGCCCTGTATCATAAAGCCCTTTATCACCCTATGAAATATAAGCCCGTCATAAAAGCCCTCTTTCACCAACCTCATAAAATTCTCCACGGTTATTGGTGCTTTTTCCGGATAAAGCTCCAGCTTTATCTCCTTGCCGTTTTC
>DILZ01000032.1:2244-9960 GCA_002425305.1 Ruminococcaceae bacterium UBA5579 | reverse complement strand
ACTTTTTGAAAATCACTTGTCGACGGTGCGTTGACGTAAATTATTACGTGCCTGTTACTGCTCCTCTATGCGCTGATGTGAGTTATAACGCTCACTTTCCGCCAAGCTCGTATGCGCGTTTTGTGCAGGCGTCGCACGCGTTTATCACCGTTTCGGTGAGCCGTCCGTTATACAGCTCCTGTAAGCCCGCAAGCGTTGTACCGCCCGGAGAGCTGACCTGCTTTATCAGCTCGTCCACCGTCATTCCGCTTTCCGTCATCATCCTCGCCGAGCCTATCAGCGTCTGCGCAAACAGCCTCAAAGCCGTCTCCTCGTTTATCCCGACCCTCTGCGCGTACTGCGTGAAGCCCTTCGCGTAAAGATAAACAAACGCGGGCGAACTGCCGTTTATCGCGATGATCTCCTTCATCTTGTCCATAGGCACGACCTCCGCCGTTCCGCACGAGCCGATTATCTTCCGCGCGAACTCGAACTCCTCGTCGGACACCTTATCGTCGCGGCTCATCGCAGACGCGCCGCAGCCCAACATCATCGGAGTGTTCGGCATCACAAGCACGACCTTCGCCGCCGCGAATGTCCGCTCTCTGATATACTCCGCAGATATCCCCGCGCATATGGAAATAATGACCGGCTTTTCATTTCCCGCAGACTTTATTTCCGCAAGCACCTCGTCAAGCTGCTGCGGCANNGCGGCTTCACCGCCAACAGAACGAAATCACACTTTTTCGCGATCTCCAAAACGCTCGAGGCAGGCGTCGCACCGTACAAATTCAAACCCTTGAGCTTTTCGGGAGTACTGTCATACGCGAATACCGCCGTATTCCCCAGCTTTCCGTTTATTCCCTTTATAATCGCGCTGCCCATATTGCCGACACCGACAAATCCCAATTTTTTCATAATTTCCCTTTCCGAATAAAAATGATATGTTGTTACGCCGCGCTCCTGCTGCGTTTGAACACCCTGTTATACGCCGCCATTATCGGAAACAGCGTAAGCAGCATCAGAATAACGTCGAACGGCATTTTGATGAAGTTCGTGCCGACTCTCGCCCACAGCTTTACCCAGAATACATCGGGAGCTATATACCCCGTGATCACCTGAAACGAGGTGTTCATAATGAGATTGCATACCACTATGACCGTGAATTTCGCAAGGACTATCCTCACATACGAGCCCCAATTTGAGCCTACCGATTTCAAGAATGCCTTTCCTCCCGAAAGGTCGGGCTTTATCACCGCAAAGCCATAGAGGAACATTCCGTAAATCAGTCCGCCCGTCATCTCCACAAGCGTGAAAAGCGGATTGAACGCGCCTATATTCTGCGCGATAAACATTCCGAGAATATCCGTTATCCCTCCCGCAAGGAAAGCCACAACGGGTCCGAATAACATTCCGATAGCCGCCATTGCAAGAAACGCAAAGCTTATCTTGGCAAACGGCAGATTTACGGTTACCGATTTCAGCGCTAGATCAAGGGATATCAGAATAGCAGTGACGCACAAGCAGCGCAGGCTTTTAAGCTCCAGCGCCGATTTTTTAAAGTTAGCAAAAAAAGTCATAATCATTCCTCCATTGACTTTTTCGCTATACAAGGCGGAATAAATATGACTTTATTCTATTATGTACAGCGAGATGCGAAAACCGCACCGCAAGCGCAATTGAAGCCAATTCGCTTTTCGTCCGCCCGACAACTCTCCGTTCGGCGCGGCACTTAACGCACGGTTTTCTACTCTGTTTGATAGTTTGATAGAGAATAGTTGTTAGTAGTTAGTTGTTCGCGGATGCCGAAACGCTGCGGTGGCGCAGTTAACGCAGTGTCTGGCAAAAGGCAACGTTATGGCGGCGCAGAAAATTCGCGGCGTTGCTCGGCTAGCGAACGAAGCGAAGCGTAGTGAGCGGTTCGCGAATTTTAAATCAAAATAAGGAGACGAGATGATTAGTGAATTGTGCTTTCCCTTTGACAGTGACAAGATAATGAGTTCCAAGAAGAAGCTGTTGAGGCTGTTAAAGGAACACGAGAGCGGCGGAGTTCCGCTGAGGATAGCGGTGCTTGGCGGCTCTACGACCTCGGATATCATCAAGGTGCTGGAGCTGTTTTTGCGAAACAGGGGTATAGTGCCGTCGTTTTATGAGAGCGAGTACGCGCAGTATTGGAGCGACGCGGTATTCGGCACGCCCGAGCTTGACGAATTCAAGCCAGAGCTGGTGTTTATCCACACTTGCTCACGGAATATCGAGGAGAAACCGACGGTCGGCGAGGACGGGAAATCCGTTGCGGAAAAGCTGGAGCGCGAGTATGCGCGTTATGAAAAGATGTGGACGGCGTTGTCGGAGAAATTCGGCTGCGTAATTATCCAAAATAACTTTGAAATGCCGAGCGAGCGGCTTTTGGGAAACCGCGAGGTCGGCTGCGCTTACGGACGGATAGACTTTATAACGCGGCTTAACTGCAAGTTTTACGACTACGCGCAGAGCCATAATAATTTCTACATTCACGACATAAACTATCTTTCGGCGGCATACGGTCTGGAGCGTTGGCACGAGCTGCGCCACTGGCATTTGTACAAGTACGCGATGAGCGTTTCCGCAATACCGGAGTTTGCGTATTCTCTCTCGAACATAATCTGCTCGGTTATGGGGAAGAACAAAAAGGTGCTCGCGCTCGATCTCGACAACACGCTTTGGGGCGGAGTTATCGGCGACGATGGGCAGTCGGGCATAGAGATAGGCAGCGAGACCTCCGAGGGGCAAAGCTATCTGCGGCTGCAAAAGTACGTCAAGGCGCACAAGGAGCTTGGCGTGCTGCTGACGGTCTGCTCGAAGAACGACCCGGAGAATGCTCTCGAGGGCTTAAATCACCCCGACGGAGTGTTAAAGCCGTCGGATTTCGCGCTGATAAAGGCGAATTGGAACGAGAAGTCGCTGAACCTCGAGGAAACGGCGCAGGAGCTGAATCTGCTCCCCGAGAGCTTTGTGTTCGTCGACGACAACCCCGTCGAGTGCGATATTGTAAAGGCTCAAACGCCCGAGATAGTAACGATAAATTTCGAGAACCCGGAGGAATGTATTCGAGCAATTGACAAGTGCGGCTATTTCGAGGTGACGAACCTCTCCGCAGACGACGCGAAGCGCGGCGAGATGTACGCGGCGAACGCTCAGCGGGCGGCGGCGGAAAAGAAGTTTGCAAGCTACGATGATTTCCTCGCGAGCCTTGAAATGAGCGCGGTCATCGGGGAGTTCGACCCCGTGCATATCCCGCGCATAACGCAGCTCACGAATAAGAGCAATCAGTTCAACTGCACGACAAAACGCTACACTCAAACGGAAATGGAAGCGGTCGCCGCAAGCCCCGACTACATCAGACTTTGCGGAAGATTGACGGATAAATTCGGCGATAACGGTATCGTGTCGGTAGTCATCGGCGAAAAGCGCGGTTCTGAATTACACATTGATCTGTGGCTGATGAGCTGCCGCGTCCTAAAGCGCGGAATGGAGTACGCGATGATAAACCGCCTTGTCGAGGAAGCGGCGAAAGCGGGTATCACGGAGATATTCGGTTACTATTACCCGACAAAAAAGAACGCTATGGTATCGAAGCTGTATGAGGATTTCGGCTTTGCGCAGGTATCGGACGACAACGGAAATACCGTTTGGAGATTGGAAGTAACCGGCTATTCGCCGAAAAAAATATTTATTGACATAAAGGAGAATGAAAATGGATAGGGAAAAGATAATCGCAAGACTTACAGAGGTTTTTCAAGACGTGTTCGACGACGAGGAGCTGCAAATAAGCGACGACACCACTGCGGACGATATCGAGGCGTGGGACAGTCTGGAGCACATCAGCCTTATCGCGGCGGTCGAGAAGGCGTTCAAAATGCGCTTTACGATGAAAGAGGTAAGCGGTATGAAGAACGTCGGCGAGATGATAAGCATACTCTGCGAACGCGCTAAGAAGTGCTGATAGTTTTTAGAGAATAGTTGTTAGTAGTTAGTTCGCATAATTTCAGCTGTGCTCTGAAAATTTATGGGGTGATATTTTGAAAAGGATACGGTTCGTTCCGGTGATCGTCACGCTCTCGGTGCTGCTGTTGGTGCTGCCGCTTTTACTGTTCGGTCTGCGGAGTTTGTGGAACATTCATTGGGACGGCGAATATTACGGCGGCAACACGCTCCATATGCCGGAGCTTATTTTCGAGAACGCGCCCGAGGGAACGGTGTACATCGACCCGCTTATAAAGCTCGATCCAAATGACGATAACTATGTCTTGTTCGCCACGGGACCGCACAAAATTGTGCCTATTGATATCGGCGAAAGCGATGCGGATTATGAATATGAATGGCTCGGAGTTGACAAGAACAGCGAGATCACGCGGTATTGCGAGGACGGCTACATAAGCCTCTCGCTGCATTTAGCTCTAAGCAGCGGAGTGGTCATTTCGGGTCACGACACAGTCTTTCTCGAATTCTACGCGTGGACAAAGGACAACAGGGCAGACAGACTTTTTGAGCACTTCGGCGGATTTCGCGCGGCTTATGTTGACGAATACGGAAACGTCCTCGGAGTGACCGAGCCCGCCGTGCTTGTCTACGATGACACTAAGAACACTGCTTTCATCGCGGACGGAAGCTCGCTCACCCTGCGCGTGTGGGGTGTTCCCAAATGGCAGAACGTTATTTTAAACGTGCTGATCATCGCGGAGCTGTGCGTTTTCGGCGCACTTATCGCCGCCGTGACGATCGCGCTCATTCGGAGAACATTAACGAAAGGCGAACTTGACAACACGGAAAATTTGGGGTATAATTAATAAAAATACCGCAAACCGATAAATTAAGGAGAATATTATGTACTTTGATTGGACTTATTTATTCCTTGTTTTGCCCGCGATGATATTCGCGATGATAGCAAGCGCGGGAGTTAACTCCACATTCGCCAAATACTCTAAGCAGCACTCCTCGCGCGGAGTTACCGGCGCGCAGGCAGCAAGGCTGGTGCTGGACAAGAACGGTTTGCAAAATATCCCGATAGAGCAGATAAGCGGCAAGCTCACCGACCATTTCGATCCCCGCGCCAACGTGATACGCTTATCGAACGAGGTGTACAACGGAACGTCCACCGCGTCTATCGGAGTAGCTTGTCACGAGGTGGGTCACGCGATACAGCACGCTACGGGCTACACGCCGATCAAGGTCAGAAGCGCGATAGTGCCGATAACGAACATAGGCTCGAAGCTCGCTATCCCGCTTATCATAATCGGAATAGCTTGCAGCGCGTTGTCGGAGTTTTTTGTTTGGATGGCATATATCGGTATTATCGGGTTTTCGCTTACGGTGATTTTCCAACTCGTAACGCTCCCGACCGAGTTTAACGCGAGCAGCCGCGCGCTGGCGACTATCCGCGACAACAACATTCTCACTCCCGAAGAGCTTAAAGGCTCAAAAAAAGTCCTCACCGCCGCCGCAATGACTTATGTAGCGGCGCTNNCTGGCGGTAGCCGTGGCACAGCTTTTGCGGCTCATCATAATCGTAAGCAGACGAACCGGCAGGGATTAAGGAGAAGATATGTTCGGTTTTCACAAGAAAAAGGACGATGCTTCGCAAAACGCCCAAAGCGCGGATACAAATAACACGGCAGATCGCGCGACTTCGGAAAAGACAATTTCCGAGGAATTTATGCGGTACTATGCGCCGTATATGCTGCCCGACTTCAAGTACGAGCCGCGTCCGGAGAGCGAAATGCCGCAGTTTGAAGACAGAAAGCTCGGCGTGCTGGCGTATCAGGTGGAACTGCGGCGCAAAGAGGACATTCATGCGGGTTTGACGCTGGCAGGGCGCGAGATCTACGCGAACCTGCTTGAAATGCTGAAAACCGAAAAGGGTGTGCATATAGAGAGCTTGCTTGCCGTCATAGGCGCGGTCGGCGGCTATGAGTGTATGAACGGCATAATGACCGCGCTGAACGCCGTGCTCTCCGGCGGATATCCACTTGCGGCGGCGGGTGCGCTGTCGATCTACATCGCCGAAACCAATAACGGCGAAAAAAATCTGTTCGGCGACCGTGCAGCTATGGAGTTCGCCTCGTTTTATATGACCGCCGCGAAGATATCCGAACCGCCTTGGGATAAGCTGAAGCCGCTCTCGGCAAAGGCGGCGCAGACCTGCGGCACTCCCGAATATTGGCAAACGCCGTTCGATGATAAGGTCGGGAAATCGCCGCAGGAGTTTTCGGAGATGTTTCGCGGAAAATTTGAGGATACGTTCAAGGTTTTCTGCCGCTATCCTCAAGAAAGAATGCTCGCGTGGGCGGTCGCGGCGCAGCTCGCCGTTGAACAGGCAAGCTCCGTAATTACGCCGGACGGCAGGGAAACGGCTCTCTCGATCATTGCGGATTATGGCTGGAGAACGTCTCACTTTATCGGATAGCATTTTATTGGTGTTTACATAATTTACATTGTTTTTTTGTGAAATTTATCCAAAAAACCTCCCAAACGCTTGCAAAAAACGATAGAATATGTTAAAATGTATATAGAATATCTCCGTAAACCTTTCGGAGAGGATTTATAGAATGACAGCGGTTGAGGTACACTGCTCAGATTGGTTTCTTACCTCTTACCTCTTAATTCTAACATCTAAATTGGAGGGAATTGTAAATGAAGGTTACAATAGCCGCAAAAAAACTGAACATCTCACAGTCGTTCACCGATTACGCGGAACAGAAGCTCGGCGCAAAGCTGGACAGGTTTTTCCCCGAGGAGGCGGAGGCGAAGATCACCTTGGCGGAACGCCGCGAGATGATAATTCTGGAGCTTACGGTAAAATATAACGGAATGATCTATCGTGCCGAGCAGACGGCAAAGGATAAAAACGACGCGCTGGACGTGACTATCGACCGCATTATCCGCCAGATCAGAAAGCAGAAAACAAAGGTCGAGAAAAACCTTCGCGCGAACGCGTTTGATGGACTTGCTTCCGAACAGGAGGAGATCGAATACGAGGTCATTCGCGAGAAGAAGTTTCTGCTGCGTCCGATGAGCGTAGACGAGGCGATACTGCAAATGAACCTGCTCGATCACGATTTCTTTATGTTCAAGAATGCGGAAACGGGCGCGGTGAATGTGGTCTACAAGCGCGACGAGGGCAACTACGCGGTGCTTGTTCCCGAAGAATAAAGATTTGTTCCCTCGCTCGCGGGCTGTGAGCGGGGGACTTTTACAAGGTGAGGTGGGCATATGAACTCCGAACAGAATGCGCTCGGGCGAGTGCTGTGGATATCGAAGGAAGCGTACTCCGCGCTCTCTAAAGGAGAGTTTATGCTGAACATCCCCGTGCTGCTTGACTGTTTGTCTGCGGTGCTGTCCCACCTGAACAATGAAAAGCAGCCTATCTCAAAGCTCATAGGGAAGCTCAAGCGCGAAATCAAATCAAAAAACGGTGAGTTTTACCCCTATGTCGAGCGGTATTTCTCAAAGCTCTATCCGATACTCGATTATGATTTTGAAAAAGCGGCGCGTCACGTTCCCGCGATAATTTACGGAAACGACAGGATATGCGCGCAGTTCGTGGCGGGCGACCGCGGCAGAGTACAGGCGATGTGCGAGGCGATGAAGAGCTATCCCGGATTTTTGTTCGGGGAATTTGAGGCGCTTTCCGACAAGCAGTTTTATGACCTTGTATTCGGATATTATCCCAAGCTCTACGAAAGGGACGATTTTATG
>DILZ01000032.1:0-2209 GCA_002425305.1 Ruminococcaceae bacterium UBA5579 | reverse complement strand
CGCGTTTTGCGGCGGTTTTTGTGTTGTAAGCGGAGTTACGGAGATGCGCTTTCATCAAAGATATCCCCTTCGATATAGCAGATGTCCGCAATGGGTATCGCCTTGCCGTCGGTGAAGATAAGCGTTCCCGCGCCCTCGTCAAAGTGCCTTGCAAAGCCGTTTGCCGTGACGTATTTTCCTCCGGGCTTACTTTTGTCCGCAGCAAAAAACGTGATGCTCACACCGGGGCGTTCGCGGATATTTTCGAGAATGACAAGCAGCCGCTCGTTTATCAGCGCCTGTCTGTCCTCGGAAAGCTCCGACCGTTCGTCGGTGAGCCGCGCCTCTTCTTCAACAGCGTCCTCGTAGCCCGAAAGCGCCGCAAACGGCGAAAACTGCGCCGCTCTGTTGTGCGGCGGCATATGCGGGCGCGTTGGCGATACGCGGTGCGGCAGATAAATTATATCATTATATCTTCGTGCTTTTTCCATAGCTCCTCCAAACGATAACGTTATGCGCGATGCCCGCCAACCTGCTTGTTGCGGGCAATGGTGGTGCTGCCGTCCTCAAGGTTCATTCCTTTAAGGACGGTGTTTTTGCCGAACCTGCTCTTCAGCTTTATCACGGCTTTCTGTATTTCTCTTTCGCGTAAAAACGCGTTGTTTTCCTGTTCGAGCTTAGCGTGATCGGTGAAAATATCCAACTGCAGCGGCTCGCTGTCGGCGGCAAGCTCCTCGCTTACAACGTGATTTGCCACAACGTACATTCTCCGAACGGAAAGCTCTCTGCGGGTTATTCTTTTATACAGCTCAGCCGCCGCCGTTACTATCATTTTTGTCGACGACGTTCGGCAGCCGAGATTTATCGAGCCGTGAGCCGGCTTCGGAACGCTTCGCCCATAGTAATCGAGTTTGATCTCGCCTTGGAAGTCCGTCAGCTTTTCCAGCGTTGAGAGATTTTCGACATCATAGCCGACCGTCAGCACTATCTGATCCGTCACGAGCCGTTTCTCCACAAGGTCGAGCGACAATATATCCGCCATTTCCTTTACTATCAGCAGTCCCTTTTCAAAGCAGTACGGCTCTTGCAGCACCTGGCCCGTGCTTACGCTGTTATTTTCGGGGCGGTACGCCTTGATATCCGCGATCGTGCAGGGCTCCCAACCCCACGCGTGGTCTATCAGCAGTTCGGCGTTTACCCCGAACAGCCGATACAGCAGCGCTTCGTTTTCAATGGAGCACCGCGCTACATCGCCCATTGTAAACATTCCGTTTTGCTCGAGCTTTTTTGAGTAGCCGCCGCCGATACGCCAAAAGTCCGTAAGCGGTCGGTGAGACCACAGCATTTGGCGGTAGGACATTTCGTTAAGCGCGGCTATGCGCACACCGTTTTTGTCTGCGGGGATTTTCTTCGCGACGATATCCATAGCCACCTTGCAGAGATAGAGATTTGTGCCTATGCCCGCCGTGGCGGTGATACCCGTTGTGCTCAGAACATCGTTTATCAGCATCGAGGCAAATTCCCGCGCCGTAAGCGAATAAGTTTTAAGATAGCTCGTAACGTCGATGAATACCTCGTCCACGGAATAAACGTGGATATCCTCGGGCGCTATATATTTCAGATATATACCGTATATCTGCGAGCTTACCTCCATATATTTCTTCATACGCGGCGGCGCGGCAATGTAATCTATCGCGTATGTCGGGTGAGCCTTCAATTCATTGGAATTGTACGACCTCGCGCCGAGAACGCCCCCCGGAGCGCTGCGTTTTCTTTCGCGGTTCAGCTCGCGCACACGGCTCGATATCTCGAAGAGCCGAGGTCTTCCGCCTACTCCCAGCGACTTCAGCGACGGCGTAACGGCAAGGCATATCGTCTTTTCCGTGCGGCTTTCATCTGCCACGACAAGGTTTGTCGTAAGCGGGTCAAGCCCGCGCGACACGCACTCCACCGATGCGTAAAAGGATTTCAGATCTATTGCCACATATGTTTTTTCTTCCCGCACGGTATTCACCCCCAAAGCGCTTGTTTCATATATTATAGCATATGTGAACGAAATTGTCAATAGTTCATAATAGGAAAATATATGAAATTAAAGGAGGATTATGCGGAGGGTGCTTTGTGTATCAAATAAAGTGTCACATAGCTCATCTTACAATGAGAATCGTGACAGTCAAGCGCAGACGAAAAAATCCCCTTGCTTTGCCAGGGGATTTTTTCGAACCGGTGG
>DILZ01000025.1:28025-36179 GCA_002425305.1 Ruminococcaceae bacterium UBA5579 | reverse complement strand
CCGCCCGGAGCGGCTTCATACCCGATAAGCCTTGTGACCTTTCCGCTGCCGTCAACGTGGACGACCTTCGCCGTGCCCGCCGCCATGCCGACGGTAACTTTTACGGCGATCGCCATATCCTCGTCCGACGTGTACGTCCACACGGTCAGCCAGCCGTCGAATTTCGAGGCTTTCAGCGTCGCGCCGCCTGTCTGTTCGGTAGTTTTGAGCTTCTTCGCCGAATTCCGGTCGGACGCGGCGATCTGCTGATCGTTGTCGAACTCGTCCTTCGCGTACGCGTTCCCGCACCCCGAAAGCAGCATACAAACCGCCAAAAGCAAAAGCAAAATAGATTTTTTCATTTTCTTCTCCTCACGAGATTGTATACATTACCATTCCGAATATCGAAAGCGCGAACATCGCGCCGCCAAGAATAAAACAAAACATCGCGACGGAGTTGCTCCGCTTCGGATAACTGAACGTGTTGGGATTATTCGGGTCGTAGAACAGCTCCACCGTTTCGCCGATTTCGGGCGCGTATAGCCCCTTTGTCGTGAACGGGTCCGTAAAGGTCACGGGCTTGCCGTCAATCTGCGCTTCGTAAACCACCGACCGATAGCTGATACTTCCGATGTACGTCACTCTCGCGGATATTCTCGACGTGCATTTTTTGTAAATGCCCGTTTTAAAGTAATATCCCTTGTAAATTATCGCCGCGCCGATTAAAGACACAACGCCGAGCACCAAATAGGGTATCATTTCTTCCACAATTACCGCTCCTCTTCGATGACGCGTTCCGTCAATCCTCCGTGACCCAACCGCTGTTCAGCGCGTGCTCTCTTGCCTGCCACCGCTTTTCGTAGACGAAATCGCGCAGCGCGTCTATCAGCTTGTCCGTGTCCTCGTCCGTGCCGACCGTTATCCGCAGATGGTTGTCGATACGCGGCTTGTTGAACCACCGCACATAGATATCCTGCTCCGTTAAGTACCCGAAGATCTCGTGCGCGGGAATGTCGGGGTGAGCGGCAAACACAAAGTTCGTTTGACTGTCGGGGAGCGTAAAGCTCATTGAACGCAGTTCTTTTGTGAGCCGTTCGCGCGTTGTTATTACACGCTTTAGGGTCGCTTGGAAGTATTCCTCGTCCTCAATCGCCGCAATGCCCGCCGCCTGCGCTATGCTGTCCACGGGATAGCTGTTCATGCTATCCTTTGTCGCGTATATTGCGGAGATAAGCTCCGGGCTGCCCATTGCCCAGCCCAATCTCATTCCCGCCAGAGAGCGCGACTTCGAGAACGTCCGTATTATCAGCAGATTTTCATACTCTTTAAGCAGCGGCACAGCAGTCACGCCGCCAAAGTCTACATAAGCCTCGTCGACTATCACCACGCTGCCGATGTTGCCGTCGAGTATCTCGCGAATAAAGTCCAAATCTCTGCCGATAGAGGTCGGAGCGTTCGGGTTCGCTATCACCACGCCGCCGTTTTCCCGAGCGTAATCGGCGGGGTTTATGTTGAAGCTCTCGTCCACGGGTATCGTTTCATACGGTATTCTCAGAATATCGCACCAAACCGTGTTGAACGAATACGTTATATCGGGAAAGATTATTGGCTTATCCGAATTGAAGAGCGCACGAAACGCCAACGACAGCACATCGTCCGTACCGTTCCCCGCGAACACGTTTTCCGGATTCAAACCCTCGCGCTTTGCTATTGCGTTAACAAGCGGCACAGCGTTCGCACTGGGGTACTTTTTCAGAGTATCCGTGTTGAACTCCCGGACAGCCGCCAGCACCTTCGGCGACGGCGGATATGGGTTCTCGTTTGCGTTCAGCTTTATGAAATCCGTTTTATTCGGCTGTTCGCCCGCAACGTACGGTTCTATCTTTATCAGATTATCACGCCAGCTCATATTTCCTCCAAATGAAAAGCCTGTTCTCAACAGAGAACAGGCAAAAATGCTAAACAACTGTCAACTGTCAACTATACGTTATCAACTGTTTACAGTTCTTCGGAATCGTCCTCGTCCAACTCAAACACGAGCTTTTTTCCGCAGTTCGGACAGTCCATTCCGCCCGCGTTCGCGTGCTCGTAATCAAAACGAATGGAGTTTCCGCAGTTCGGGCAGACAGTTTCGTACATACCCTCCAGCTCGTCGTCAATGTCATCGTAATAGTCGTCGTCATCGCCGCCGTAGAGGTCGTCCTCGATATCCGCAAGACTCTCCTCCATATCGGTCATCACGGAAGCCACATCGTCAAGCTCCTCATCTACCTCGGCAAGGTTCTCCGCGATATCCGCGAGAACGTCCAAAATGCCGTTTACTATTTTATCCTCGGTATTCAGTCCCTCTGCAAGGCCCTTCAGATAAGATACCTTTTCACCTATTGTCATAGCGGCTCTCCTCACTTAACTCTTTCCATATACTCGCCTGTGCGGGTATCGATACGAATGATCTCACCCTCGTTGATAAACAGCGGCACTCTGATCTCCGCGCCCGTTTCGAGAGTAGCGGGCTTCGTCGCGTTCGTTGCCGTATTTCCGGCAAAGCCGGGGTCGGTCTGAGATATCTGAAGCTCTACAAAGTTGGGCGGCTCAACACCGAACACCTTGCCCTTATAGGACAATATCTTGCAGATCATATTCTCCTTAACGAACTTGAAGTTGTCCCCGACATCCTTTGCGTTTACGGGAACGTCCTCGTAGGTTTCCTGATCCATAAAGTGATAAAGCTCGCCGTCGGAATATGTGTACTCCATATCCTTTCTCTCAACGAATGCCGTCGGGAATTTTGCGGACGGGTTGTATGTCTTTTCAACCACCGATCCCGTAATGACGTTTTTCACCTTTGTGCGCACGAACGCCGCACCCTTGCCCGGCTTAACGTGCTGGAACTCGATGATCTGCATTACGTTGCCGTCCTCTTCAAATGTTATACCGTTTCTGAAATCTCCCGCTGTTATCATAGCGAACCTCCATTATTTTTAATTCAATGCCCAAATTCCCGAAACACCGCAAACGTTATCTGCATTGTTCGTGGAACAAATCAAACAAGGGCTATACAAACCTCATTTTATATTGTAACAAATTTCCCGCAAATTTGCAAGTAGTTTTTTAAAAAAATTTTATAAAATGCACCCCAAATAACTAACAACTAAAAACTATTCTCTAAAAACTAAATGTGTACCAGACTTTTTGTCGCATTTGTAAGATTTGTGCAGCCAATATCCGTAAGCACCGCCATATCGCCGAGCTTTACTCCGAATTTTCCCGGAAAAGTCACCCCGACCTTGACAAACAGCGCGGTGTTCGCCTTCAGCGACACACTGCCNNCCGCGCCCAAGAAACGGTGGTTCAACCGGTTCAAGACCTATGCCGTGCGCGAACGTCGTCGAGCAGTGCTCGTCAACGCCCCACGCGTTCAGCGTCGCCCTTGCTACGCTGTCGGCGACCTTGCTGCCAACGCCCGCCCGCAGAGCCTTAAGTCCGTCCTGTATAGCGCAGGATACCGCATTATAAGCGTTCTCGCGCTTTGGGTCGATCTTCCCGACCGCGCAGGTGCGGCACATCTTTGCGCAATAGCCGTTGAACCTTGCTCCGAACTCCAATATCAGCAGATCGCCGTCGGCTATCTGACGGTCGCTCGGCGCAAGCTCCATATCCGCCGTATTCTCGCCCGAAAGCACCGTTATCGGCACACCGCCCTCCGAACCGAACTTTGTCAGATAATACCCCAGCATAGAGGCTATCTGCCGTTCCGACATACCCTTGCGCAAAGAGCCCTGAAGCCTGTCATACGCCTTGTCGCAGATTTTCTGCGCGTTCCCGATAAGAGCAAGCTCTTGCTCCGTTTTCACTGTGCGAAGCTCCGAAAGCGCGTTGTCAAGCGCGCTTGACGTGTCAAGCCGCGCGTAATGAAGCTGCTCCTTAAACACGTTATACTCCGCGACTGTCATCTTGTCAGCCTCAACATAAATCCGCTTTATCCCGTACTTTACGATGATATCCAGCATTTGCCCGTCACTTGTGAGCGCGGTGATTTCCAATCCCCGGCAGCGCGGTTTAAGCGTTTCCACATCTCTTTTAGGAACAAACAGTATCCGCGCTTCCTTTGACGCAAGTATTATCCCGCTTTCAACATTAAATCCGCACAAATACCTAAGCGCCGTCGGCGAGATCACAAGTACCGCAGAATTCTCCCCGGGCAGCATTGCGACAAGAGCGTCAAGCGCGTTTTTTTTGTTATCGTCCATCATCATTTTTCACCGAAAATATTATCTAACGCATATAGCGCAAGCATATAGCTTTGTTTTCCGAACCCCGAAATGCTGCCCTTACACACGGGCGCGATAACGCTTGTCTTGCGGAACTCCTCGCGGCTGTCCACGTTGCTCAGATGCACCTCGACAACAGGTATCTTTATCGCCGCGATAGCGTCGCGGAGCGCATAGCTGTAATGCGTATAAGCACCCGCGTTCAAGATCACTCCCGCACAGTCAAGACGCGCAGCGTGCAGGCGGTCGATAAGCGCGCCCTCTCCGTTCGACTGAAAGAACTCGATCTCATAGCCCAACTCCGCCGCCTTTTCGGAAAGCTCCACGTTTATCGCTTCAAGCGAGTTATCCCCGTAAACGGAAGGCTCGCGCTCGCCCAACAAATTCAAGTTAGGTCCGTTAATCACCAATATCCTCATATCTTTTCTCCTTATTTTAAAGCAAAATCCGCACCACTCACTCTCCGCTTCGCGGATAGTGAGTTAGCCGAGCGACATTAGCTCCGCTCCACTTCGTTCCGCTCCGCTAACATCGCTCGCTTGCGGATTTTGCACGAGCCGCTGTTGACTTGCTTCAAGTTATAGCGTTGATATTATGCGCTCCGGTTGCGTTGCTTCGGGTTGGCGTTGCACCAACACACCGACCCACAGACAATCCAAAATCGCCGCGCAACGGCGCACCTTAATTGTCAACTGTCAATTGATCATAGTATCTCTTCATTTTCGCCGCGTCCTCCGCCTGCGTACCGTCGCTCTCGCAGATTATCGACGGTTCAAGAGCGCGCTTATGTATTTCCTCAAGCAGCGGTTCGAATTGCGGTCCGTAGGTTTCGTCCGCAAACGTAAGGTGCTTCTTTTCGCCGCCGTTGGTGTACTCGATCTTGCTGAAATGTATGTGCATACGCGAAAGCCGCTCGTGACCCAGCTCGTTTTCGATAAGATCGAGCATTTTCGCGTAATCCTCCCGCGACTTTATCCCGCCGAGCGTTCGCGCGTTCAGATGCCCGAAATCAACGGTCGGAAGAAAACGCTCGTCCACACCGCACAGCTCCAGGACCTCCTCAAGCGTTCCCAACTGATTTATCTTGCCCATTGTTTCGGGACATATGACGATATCGGAAAGCCCGTTCTCATCAAGAGCCTTCTGCGCATTTTTAAGTGTCTGCTTCGCAAGGTAACAAGCCTCAGACCTGCTCATCTTTGAGCAGGAGCCGCTGTGAACCACTATCTTTGACGCTCCGACGAGCTTTGCCGCCTTTGCCGATTCGATTATGTAGCCCACACTGTTTTGGCGCTTCTCTTCCTCGACCGACGACAGCGAAATAAAATACGGCGCGTGGAGCGTAACGTATATCCCATTCTCCTCCGCGAGCTTCGGCAGAGCCTTCGCCGCGTCCGAAATGCGAACTCCGCGCCCGCACTCCACCTCATAGCCGTTCAGCCCAAATTCCTTTAAATACTGCGGAAGATCGGCGGGGAATTTGCGGTTCCCCCAGCTTGCCGAGTTTCCGCCCGGTCCGAATGATATCATTATTTCATCTCCAAATCGTTGTAATCCCTATGGAACACAAGGCTCTCCAGCCGTCTTTTCAAGCGGAACGTCCACGTTTTCTCCAGGTGAAACGGCTCTACGAGCACCGTGCGGATACCCGCGAGATTTCCTGCCATAACGTCGGTGATTATCTGATCGCCCACGACCAGCGTTCTGCTTTTGCTGACCTTCATTTCCTTTACCGCGCGGTTCACGCCGAATGTCAGCGGCTTTGCACCGTTAGCGGTGAACGGAAGTCCCAGCTTTGCAGCAAGCGGCGCAACGCGTTTTTTGGTATTGTTGGACACCACGCGCATTTTTATCCCCAGCGACCGCATTTTATCCAGCCACTCCGAAACTCCCTCCTCGGCGGCGGGATTTCCGTGCATAGAAAGTGTGTTGTCCATATCCAACACCAACGCTCGCACGTTGTGCTTTCTCAAAAACGCCTCATCGATAGCCAAAACGTTTTTCAGCCAAAACGTCGGTTTAAACAGCATTTTTACCCCCGCGTGTAAACGTTATCTGTCCAAAGCCCGAAGCTGCCTCGCGAGCCTTTTCCTCGTCCCTCGCGTAAACATTGAGGGACAAAAGCTCTCCGTTCGTAAAAAAGCCCGCTCCGATCCTGTACGAACCATCGGCTCCGAGCTGAGAAAACGCCTTGCAGTGAACGCTCGTCATAATGTTGATCTCCTGCGCATTTTGAGGTATGCTTCTTTCAAAGGTCTCAATCATTGCCTCTTCGGGGGCTAACTGTCTTTGATGCTCCGCGTGAAGCACCGAAGCGTATATCGTTGTTTCGTCCTCGGGATCGTCGGGATAAAAAAAGTAACTTCCCACTTCTTTCTTTTCCATTATCCAACCTTCCGGCACACCGATCTCCCAGCCGAAATCCAATTTAAACATTTTAAAAGCCATAATACCTCCGAAAAAAATTAAAGCGGACAAGATATGCCCGCTTTAACCGTTTTTTTGTTAATTCGCATATTTAAGTTCGCTTAATGCAAATCAATACTTGCGCTTGCGAGCAGCTTCGGACTTCTTTTTACGTTTTACCGAAGGCTTTTCGTAATGCTCTCTTTTACGAACTTCAGCAAGAACGCCGTCCCTTGCGCATGAACGCTTGAAACGCTTCAGAGCGGTTTCAAGAGATTCATTTTTACCAAGACGAATTTCTGCCATTTATATTTTCCCTCCCTTTGCCACGTGGCACAGGTTACCTACATTTAGTAGCTATACATAAAGTATATGAAATATTATACATCAATTTTACTGTTTTGTCAAGCGGTTATTACAAAAAAATAACATTTTTTTAGATTTTGGTTATTTTATCCAAAATGAACCCGCTTTAGTTAGCACATATTTCCCGCAACGATCCGCCTTTACTTACGCTTCCTTTATCATATCGGAAATATCGACCCTTTCGCCGTCCGCCCAAAGGTGCTCAAGCTGATAGAAATCACGCGCCTCCTCTGTGAAAACGTGAACGATCACGTCGATATAATCCAGCACGATCCAATTTCGGCTTTGTACTCCCTCAACGCTCTTCGGCGTTACGCCCGCCTGCTCGAGGTGATGCTCGACAGCGTCTGCAAGGGCTTTCACCTGAGTTGTGCTTGTCGCCGACGCGATAACGAAATAATTCGCCAAAACGGTAAGGTCGCTTATTTTAAGCACGGTTATCTTCTCGGCTTTCTTGCTGTCCAAAGCTTTTACGGCTATTTCAAATTCTTCTCTGTCGGTCATAGGCTCTCCTTGTTCTTATTGAATTTCAAATAATAGTTATACGCTTCAAATGTCGCAAGCGGCAGACCGCCGCACTTTGAGCAGACGCAATCGATCTGATAGATAAGCGCCACGCTCATCGCAAGATTAAGATCCTTATAGCAATACTCGCGCATTTTGTCAACGCCCTTGTAATCGCGATCGGCGGATATCATATCCCCCAGATACACTATCTTCTCCATAAGCGTCATTCTCGCGCAGCCAATGGTATGATATCTTATCGCGCTTACGATCTCCCTATCGTCGATCTTCAGCACCTCGCGGACATAATACCCGCCCGCAACTCCGTGCCAAAGACTCTTTGTCGATATCTCCACCGGGTCGGGGGACAAGCCGCTGTCGATCGTGTACTGCCTCTGCCGCTCGGGCAGATCCTCCTTCATTATATCGTGCAGCATTCCCGCGAGATAGCACCGGCGCTTGTCCGCGCCGAACTTTTCCGCCAGCTTAAAGCACTCCTCCGCCACGTTCATACTGTGCGTGAACCGCTTCTTTGACAAGCGGCTTTTCAGCAGCTCCTCGTATTCATCAAAATCCGCATATCTGCTCATATTTTAAAGTCGCGAAAAACCGCTCACTACGCTACGCT
>DILZ01000025.1:22442-27938 GCA_002425305.1 Ruminococcaceae bacterium UBA5579 | reverse complement strand
GCTAGCCGAGTGATATCAGCTCCGTTCCGCTGCGCTTCACTACGCTGACATCACTCGCTTTTTTCGCTCCACTGCTCCCTCCTGCCTTAATCATCGCATAACGCGCTTTTACTGCGCCGCCATTATGCTGCTTCGCGTCAGCTGCGAAACAGCCCGTTTTCCGCAATGTATTCCGCAACGCTTTCCGGAACAAGCTCCGAAACGTCGCCGCCGTTCGAAAGACGCTCTCTTATCTCCGTTGACGAAATATCCACGACATTTGTCGGCAGAACCTTTACTCTGCCCATTTGATTGGCGAACTCCACCATATCCGTAAAACTGTCGTCCTCGCGGGCAACGGCGCAGACCGTGCTTTCCTTGAGTACGCTCTCGTACTTGTACCACTCCTTGAACGAAAACAGCATATCGCCGCCTATCAGCAGATAGAAGCGCTCGCCGGGGCAGCGTTTGGAAAGCTCTCTTATCGTGTTTATCGTGTAGCTCTTGCCGCCCATTTCGCGTTCTATGTCGGATATCTCGACCTTGCAGCCGCACTTTCCCGAACCGTCAAGCGGCTCGAAAGCTCTGCGGCACATCTCCGCACGCTGCTCGAACGGCAGCAGTTTTGTATTCTTATGAGGACTTTCAAACGTTGGAATTATCATCAGCTTGCGCAGATTAAGCTGCTCTATCGCTTCCCGCGCGAGATTAACGTGTCCGTTGTGGGGGGGATTGAACGCGCCGCCGAATATCCCCGTTTTGATCTCCTTACTTGCCATTTTTCACCTGTTTCTTCGACTTCGGCAGATTGCGTATCACCTTGCCGCGCTCCTGTGCCTTGGCTTTATAAAGCGGCTTTACCTCCCGCTTCTTAGGCTGAGGCGGCGCGGGTTTGGTCTTGTTGGACTTGCGCCACAGCACGAACTTCCGCCCGATCACCGCAACGACCTCCGCTCCCAGCTTCGGCGCGATAAGCTCGGCGGCTTCACGCGCGGAATACTCGCAGTTCTCCTGAACGCCCAGCTTTATAAGCTCCCGCGCGTTTATCGCGTTCTCCAACTGGTTTATTATCTCGTCCGACATCCCCGATTTCCCGATATAGAATATCGGGTCATAGCTTTGCGCTATCGAACGCAGCTCTGCTCTTTGCTTACTTGTCAGCATTTAAGAAAATTTCTCCTTCAATATCTCCGAGAGCTTTTGAAATGCCATAGCGCGGTGAGATATCCTGTTCTTCTCCTCCTCGTCAAGCTCTGCCATACTCTCGTCGTCATTCACCATAAAAATAGGGTCGTAACCGAAGCCGTTTTTGCCCTGCGGCTCGTCGCCTATGTAACCGTTCACCTCGCCGCGCACGGAATACTCGTCGTCCTCCGCATAGATAAAATAGATCGTGCAGACGAACCTCGCGTCGCGCAGTTCTCTTGCCACGCCGTGCATCTCGCTCAGTACCTTTTCGCAGCGTTCCTTATCCGTTGCGTTCTCGCCCGCATACCGCGCGGAATAAACTCCCGGCGCGCCGTCCAGAAAATCGATCTCCAGACCGCTGTCGTCGGCTATAGTGGGTTCTCCCGTAGCCTCAAAGACCGCCCGCGCCTTAATATGAGCGTTCTCCTCGAACGTATCGCCGTCCTCGACTATTTCCTCATTGAATCCCGCCTCGCGCATTGATACAACGTCAAAGCCGTAGGGACTTAAAAGCTCCTTGAACTCGCGCAGCTTGCCTGCGTTGTTTGACGCGATTATCAGACGTTTTCGTTCGGGTACCGTGCCTTGTTCTTCACTCGATTGTTGATGTTCCATAAAGATGATCCTTTCGCAAAAATTGTTATCTTTTATTATACCACAATATTTTCAAGATGTCAAGACCTTGAACGTTTGCTTAAGCTGCTCAATAAATTGGAATTTATTTATCTGACCTCATGTTATGACAGATCAATATAAATATTATTATCTTGTTCCGTTCATCATTTTTATAAAGTAGCTGACCATTTTATTACTATGTCAAATAGGTCATCAAAAGATGAAGCTATGTAGTCAATTTCATATTCTTTCATTGCTTCTTTGACATCGCCCTCCGGCATAAACCAACAACTTGTGAGGTCCGCGTTCTTTGCTCCGAGCATATCTGATGTAAGCGAGTCTCCAATGACAATGTAGCTCTTGTCGGGATCGTTAATTGTCTTTTTTACAATATCAAAATATTCATATGATGGTTTAGATACCCCCATTGATTCGCTTACGAACAAATCACATATATAATCATTCAGTCCTGTGGCAGCAATTCTTCCCTTTGCATTTCTTGTTGCCCCATTTGTGATGATATATATCCTTACATTAGGTACACTATCCACAACCTTTTTCAGGAAATCAAGTGCGCCATCCATAAAGATCCCATTTTGCGACATATAATCTATGAAATCGCTGTTTATTTTCATAAGATCCATTCCATTAGTATTGCATCCACACTCCTCAAATAAGATCTTGAATCTCGTCTCAAACAGCTCAGCTTTGGAGATCATTCCTTTCTCAAATTCAAGCCAAAGCTGTTTATTGATCTGCTTAAAGGAATCATATCGCTCTTCCGTGAACGCCTGACTGTTCATTTCCATGACAGCTTTCAATGCAACGTGTTCCGAAGCGTGAAAATCAAGTAAAGTTTGATCCAGATCAAACAATAAATTTCGATGCATCACTCATATCTCCTTGTCCGCGCCGCCTGTGCCGGTTGTATCGACAAGCACGAACTCCGTGGCGGCATACGGCAGATCGAATACCGCGTGATCTCCATAGACGGAAGCCGTTGCGACGCCGGGTACCCAACTTGTCTCCCTGCCGCCTATCCATAACGCACCGATGTTCTCAACGGAAACATTGTTCAGAGCTTCAAGAGGGTAATAGATCAAATGTGTGCCGCTCTTGCCGTCAAGCGCATAGACATTCGACACCGGGGTCTTCACAAGCTCGCTCATTCTGTGTTCCCAACATTCGGCCTCAATTTCTTTCATACCGTTTTTCGATATAGTGATACCGGGACTTGTAAAGCCCTCGTCGTTGCTGCCGTACACATAGCAGTATTGTATATCTCCCTGCGACCACAGATCGAACATTCTGCGGACGGTTTTTCCGTCCTCGTATATTACGCGGTCGGTTATGCAGGGCGCATATCTCGCGTAACGCATATCCATGTCCGAAACATATCTGATATCGCCCGAGGCGACAAATTCATCAAGGTGCTCTCTCGTATCAAAAGAAGTAAAGCGCGGCTTGATTCCCCAAGCGTCCAGCTTTTCAAAAAGCGGATCGTCCAAATCGAATTCCGTATCGGCGAAATCCACGTAAATACTACCGTGATTTCCGTCTAAAACCTCGTCCAGGTTCGTTCCGTCAAAACGCTTCAAATAAACAGAGTGGAGACTTTCGCTGCCGAAAATTCCGATATAGCGAAGTATTCCGTCCGGGTAAACGCGGTTCACCTCGTCGATAACGGCTTGCGTTATCTCGTCAAGCTGATAATTGTCGGCGAGCTTTGTGTTGCCATCGGTGTCCGTGAAGCTCTCCACACA
This sequence comes from Ruminococcaceae bacterium UBA5579, assembly GCA_002425305.1. Classification (GTDB taxonomy): domain Bacteria; phylum Bacillota; class Clostridia; order Oscillospirales; family Ruminococcaceae; genus CAG-115. The sequence continues at coordinate 24,393 of DILZ01000025.1, read as the reverse complement.
AAACGCCTTGTCGCCCGCCTTCATATCAATGGTCACCAAATTTTCGCCGTGGTATGAAAACGTTCTCCGATAATTCGCCTCCGCATCTATCCCATACTTGTCCTTAATGAAAAGCACCGCGCTGTTTTCGGCGTTTCGCCTTGCGTTAATATCCGAAACAGCGGACGCGCACATAGATATTTCCAAGCCGCAAAGCACTAAAAGCGCCACGCAGCATATAATGCTGCGCTTCTTTTCGGTCAATTTTTTGTAGTCTCGAATAATAAAAATCAAAACAACTATCGCCAAAACGGCAGAAACGCCGCACGAGGCGATACACACCGGAACAAGAGCCGCAACGCCCCTCGTCCTAAAAATTCCAAGCAGCGCGTTAGTAGCAAGCAGCGTGCATAACGCGATCGACAAAAGCAGAGAGGCTCGCTTCTGCTCTTTAGACATTTGCGGTTTTTCTTGAGTGTTTTCCATAATGATATCCTTTCATTAAGGCTGTTGTAAAGGTTTACTCAAAAAGCGCGTTCACATAATCCTCCGGCACAAATGGCTGTAAATCGTCTATCTTCTCGCCGACGCCGACGAGCTTTACGGAAAGCCCCAGCTCATTCTTGATAGGGATTATGATGCCGCCTTTTGCCGTACCGTCCAGCTTTGTCAGAACTATCCCCGTGATATCAGCCGTTTCGCTGAAAAGCTGCGCCTGATTTACGGCGTTCTGACCCGTAGTCGCGTCCAGAACGAGCAGCGTTTCGACGCTCGCCTCGGGCAATTCGCGGGAGATAACGCGCGCTATCTTTTTCAGCTCCTCCATAAGGTTTTTCTTGTTATGGAGTCTGCCCGCCGTATCGCACAAAACTATGTCCGCGCCGCGAGCCTTCGCCGCCGAGATAGCGTCAAAAATCACCGCTGCGGGGTCGCTGCCCTCACCGTGCTTGACGATATCCACGCCTGCTCTGTCCGTCCAGACATTAAGCTGGTCGATAGCCGCCGCGCGGAACGTATCAGCCGCCGCCACTATCACCTTCTTGCCCTGCGCCTTGAAGTTTGCCGACATTTTGCCTATCGTCGTGGTCTTTCCCGCGCCGTTCACGCCGAGAAGCGCGTATATCTCGCCCTCGTTAACGGCAAGGTCAAGCCCCGAAACAGCGGCTTTGGTCTTGTACTTCTTGATAAGTCCCCTTGTTTCAACAGCGTACATATTTTCTCCTTTACATCTCGTCAACCTTTACAAGCGCTATTCCTCTGTCCTCATCTCCGAGAACCAGAAGCGTATCGGCTGTTTTGATATTGAAAATTTCCCTGCACTGCTTCGGAAGTGTTATCTGTCCCTTGTCGTTAACCCGCACAAGCCCGAACATATGCTGTTTTTCCGGGGATTTTCCTCCGTAAGCGGCAACGTTTCTCACAAGCGAGTCAATGGTTACCTCATAGATATCCGCCAAAGCAACTATGTTTTCTATATCGGGCAGAGCCTCGCCGCGTTCCCATTTTGCCACAGCCTGCCGCGACACGCCGATCTTTTCCGCGATCTGCTCCTGCGTGTAGCCGTTTTTCTTGCGAAATATTTTCAGGTTGTTAAATTCCATTCACTCACCTCGAAATAAATTATAACACTTTTTTCGTCTTTTTTCAATCAACTCTCCGTAACAAAAATGTTAGCTTTAGTTTACATTTTGCTCACTTCGACAACGTTTTGCTCACCGCATATCCTCTTTAGCGCGTTGATGAGCGGCGGACATATTCGAACGCCGCGCAGTCCGCGCACGCTTCTGCTTTTCCGGGTGTCCGCAAAGCTCACCAATGCCTCGCTTATGCCGCGATACGCTGACAATGCTTTTTTTACCGCGTAGGCGCGCGGGTCGTTCTCGCTGTCGAGCTTGACATACAACTTTTTAGGCTTTTTTTCGGGCAGTTCCTCGGCGTTTTCAAAGCTGTAATGTAAACTAAAGCTAACATT
>DILZ01000025.1:15736-22407 GCA_002425305.1 Ruminococcaceae bacterium UBA5579 | reverse complement strand
TCCGCAGCTTTGCAGCTTGTCCGCGAAGATCACGGCGTCCGTCTGCCCGGAAGCGTCCTCAAAGTCCGCGAACGCCATAAGACTGCCCTTTTTATCCGTAAACACCCTTACCGAAACGCACAGCGCCGTTATAGATACAGCCGCGCCGTTATTCAGCGAAAGCGCGTCCTCGATGTACATACAATCATCGTAAGCGCGGTTCAGATACACGTCCGCCGGGTGCGCGGACACATACATTCCCAGATACTCCCGTTCCGCNNGCGCCGTAAACTCCTCGACTCTTTTGAACGCAAACTCCTGTGCCGATTCGGACGATCCGAACAAGTCTAGCTGACCGCTGTCTATGCGCTCGCTCTCCGAAGCGGCGAAATCGACAAGCGCTCCCGCGCTTTCAAACAGGGTGCGCCTGTTCTGCGGAAAGCAGTCCAATGCGCCGCTCATTATAAGAGCCTCCGTAACGCGGCGGGTGTTGCGGTGTTTCGACATTCTCAGCGCAAAATCGGACGCGGATGTAAACCTGCCGTTTTCGCGCTCCTTGACAATGGCACGCGCGAACAGCTCGCCGACGCCGCGGATACCGCACAGCCCGAACCTCACGCCGCCGTTTTCCGCGCAGAATTCATAGCGGCTTTCATTGACGTCCGGCAGCAGTATCGCAACTCTGTTCGCGCGAAGGTTGGCAATGTAATCGGGAACTTTTCCCGAAGCCGCGTTGTCGGCTATCGCGTTGGTGATGACCTCGCACATATAGTCAAGGTAGAAATGACAGCGCAGATAAGCGGTTTGATATGCGACACACGCATATGCTGCCGAATGTGACTTGTTGAACGCGTAGGAGGCGAACTTTACAAGCTCGTCGAATATCTCGTTTGCGGTCTTTTCGGGTACTCCGTTTGCGACCGCACCGCAGTTTGTGTTGCTGCCGTAAACGAACGCCTGACGTTCTCTGTCCATAACGTCGTGCTTTTTCTTTGACATCGCGCGCCGAACGATATCCGCTCTGCCGTAGGAATACCCCGCCACGACACGGCATATTTCCATAACCTGCTCCTGATAGACTATGCAGCCGTAGGTGACCTCAAGAATAGGCTTTAACAGCGGGTGCTTGTAAGTTATGCGTTCCGGCGGCTTGTGGCGGTTTTCGAGGTAAGCGGGGATAGAATCCATAGGTCCGGGGCGGTAAAGAGCGTTAGCCGCCGCCAGATCCTCGACGGAGCGCGGTTTGAGCCGTACAAGAAGCGAGGTTATCCCCTCCGATTCAAACTGGAACACCCCGCCCGTGTTCCCGCCGCCTAACATTTCAAACACAGCCCGGTCGTTTTCATCAATATTATGTATATCGAAATCGGGCTGCGTTTTGCGTATGATCTCGCAGGTCCTTCGGATAACGGTAAGGTTTCGCAGGGAAAGGAAGTCCATTTTAAGCAGCCCAAGACGTTCGAGCTGAGGTGCGGGGAACTGCGCCACACCCGTTCCGTCCTGAACGTTCAGCGGAACGTATTCAAACACCGGCTCGCGCGTTATGAGCACTCCGGGCGCGTGTACGGAAACGTTTCGCGGCAGTCCCTCTATACACATTGCCGTGTCGACAAGCCGTGTTGTTTCGGGGTCGGAGCGATACAGCTCTTTAAGCTCGCCGTTTTCCAGCTCGTTTTTCAGCGACGCGTCACCGAAACGCGGCAACAAGTTTGCCGTGCGGTCAACAATATTCTCCGGCGTTCCGAGTACTCGTCCCGCGTCACGCACCGCGCCGCGCGCCTTCATCGTATCAAACGCGACTATCTGCGCCACTCTGTCCGCGCCGTAACGTTTTTTGACGTATTCCACCACTTCGTCACGGCGTTCCGCGCAGAAATCTATGTCGATATCGGGCATAGAAACGCGTTCGGGGTTCAAAAAACGCTCAAACAGCAGGTTAAAACGGATAGGGTCGGTGTCGGTTATCCCAAGACAGTACGCGCAAAGACTTCCCGCCGCGCTGCCTCTGCCCGGACCTACCGATATTCCGTTGGTTTTAGCGTATTTCACAAGATCCCACACGATAAGGAAATAATCGGTGAACCCCATTTTATCAATAACGGAAAGCTCGTGTGAAAGCCGCTCTCTGACATTATCCGAAACCGTTTCATAGCGTTTTTCCGCGCCCTTTTCGCACAACCGCGCCATATAAGCGGCGTTGTCCGAAACTCCGTCCTTGACGAACAGCGGCAGTTTTGTCACGCCAAACTCAAACTCGAAACTGCACTTGTCCGCGACCTCACGCGTTACGGCAAGCTCCTCCTCTGTGAACATCAGCCGCATTTCGTCATAGCTTTTCAGGTAGTATTCCCCGGTGGGAAGAGCATTCGGGTCGGGGTCGGAGGCGCGGATATTCTGACCAATACAGGAAAGCACAGNNTGAACCGCGCTTTCGCTCTGTTCGACATAGTGGACATTGTTTGTCGGCAGCGTCGGACATCCCGATTTCGCGGAGAACTTTCGTAAAAGTTCGCAAAGAACGGATTCTTCGCGGGTGTTGTGGTTGGTTATCTCAAGGAAGAAATCCCCCTCGAACACGTCTTTATACCATTTTGCACAGGAGAGTGCCTCCGCCTCTCTGCCCTCCACCAGCAGCCGCGCTATCTCGCCGTCTGCGGCGCAGCACACCGCGATAAGCCCCGCGGAGTTCTCCGAAAGGCTTTCCTTATAGGTAAGAGGTACGCCGCCCACGCTTGTCTGCTGTGAGATAATACGGCACAAGCTTCGATAGCCCACTGCGTTTTTGCAAAGCAAAATCAGCCTTGACGGCTTGAAGGCGGCGTTTTGCCGCGCGTTTCGGCTGCCTTCGGCGATCAACACCTCGCCCCCGATTATCGGCTTTATACCGTTTTCTCTGCACGCGTCAAAAAACTCCACAGCACCGTAAAGCGCTCCGGAATCGGTGATAGCAAGCGCGCTTTGTCCAAGCTCCCGCGCCTTTGCCGCAAGCTCCTTTATCCGGCACGCGCCGCTAAGCAGGCTGTAAACCGTGTGAACGTTCAGATGAACAAACTCTCCCATTTAGCATTAGCCCTCCGATAGAGGTAAGAATAACAGAGGTAAGAAGTAAGATTGGAGCACGAGATACCTGCCGCAAACATCTCACACTCTGACACTTCTATCTTCGACACTCCTAACATCTAACCTCTGTTCTTCTTACCTCTAACCTCTAACATCTTACTTCTAACAAAAACGGGCTCGACATTCAGCCAAGCCCGTTTCCTATTATTCGACCTTTAATGACGCTTAATCCGCTTCCTTTGCGATTACGACCTTACCATTGTAATAACCGCAGCTGCCGCAAACTCTGTGAGCGAGCTTAAGCTCACCGCAATTCTTGCAGCGCGAGAAATTGGGGGCTTCGATCTTCCATACAGCCGAACGTCTTTTATCGCGTCTTGCGCGAGATACCTTTCTCTTAGGAACTGCCATTGTTATCCCTCCTCAACACAAATTTAAGTGAAAACAGGGCATAACGCCACCGTTATTATCGAACTCTAATATTATACCACGTTCTCCGAGCTTTGTCAAGGGGGTTTTCAAACTTTTTTCGGTTTTATGCGATAAACTTCTTGACATTCTCCGGAAGCTCGTCGTTATCTGCGGAAACCGTGAGCGTGACCGTGGTGTTGGGGGTGATCTTCGCCAGCTTGTCGAACATATCTCCCAATGCCGCGTAATCTCTGCCCGTGATCTTCAGAGTTGCGTCAACAAAGATATCGGTGCAGTCGTGGTCGCTTGAAAGAATACCCGCGATAAAGCCGTAGAACGCGTCCATACCCTCGACAGCGTAATCCTCAATGTTTACAAGACGTACTTTGTAGGTGATGTCGGTGTTCAGCGACGAGCCTTTCTGGATAGCCACAACATTGCCGTTGGACTTCTTTTCCGCATCGTGAATGGCTTCAATGAGAATCTTTGTTTTTCCCGAGCCTTTGTTTCCAGTAATGATTTTAACCATTGGTGTTACCTCCGAAATATTTAATGACAGCTTACGGTCAACGGCAGCTTGACAGTCGCGGCATTCGTTTTGCGAACACTTTAAACTGTCAATTTGCAGCTGTCAACCGTCAACTGTTAAAGTCCTATTTTCTTTTCAAGTTCTGCCTTTTGATCCTCATAGCCGGGCTTTCCCAGCAGCGCGAACATATTCTTCTTGTAGCTTTCAACGCCGGGCTGGTCAAACGGATTAACGCCCAGCAGATAGCCGCTTATGCCGCACGCAATCTCGAAGAAGTAGATCATACAGCCAAGCTCGTGCTCGTCAAGCGCCGGCACCTCAAGAACGATGTTCGGAACGCCGCCTTCGGTGTGAGCTATCACCGTGCCCTCGAACGCCTTGCGGTTGACGATGCTCATATTCTGATTTGAAAGGAAATTCAAGCCGTCAACATTGTTGGGGTCGTCCTTTACGAACAGATCCTTTTGCGGCTTGCCAAACTGAACGACCGTTTCAAACATAAGTCTTGCGCCGTCCTGAACATACTGTCCCAAAGAGTGCAGGTCTGTTGAGAAAACCGCGCCCGACGGGAACAAGCCCTTGTTGTCCTTGCCCTCGCTTTCGCCGTAAAGCTGCTTGAACCACTCCACCATCATCACAAAGCTGTTCTCATAGCTTACCAGCATCTCGACCGACTTGCCCTTTTGGCGCAGGATATTGCGCAGTGCCGCGTATTTGCAAGCCGTATTCTTTTCGATGTCGAACGTCTTGTATTCCTCACGGGCGTCAGCCGCGCCCTTCATCAGCGCGTCTATGTCGCAGCCCGCGCACGCTATCGGGAGCAGTCCCACGGCAGTCAGCACGGAGAAGCGTCCGCCTACGTCGTCGGGAACGACAAACGTCTCATAGCCCATTTTATCGGAAAGCTCCTTAAGAGTCCCCTTTGCCTTATCCGTCGTAGCGTAGATACGGCTCTTTGCGCCGTCCTCTCCGTAGCGTTCAACAAGCAGGTCTCTGAATACTCTGAACGCGAGGGCAGGCTCTGTCGTCGTACCGGATTTCGAGATGATGTTCACGGAGAAATCTCTGTCCTTGACAAGCGAGATGACCTCGTTTAAGTATGTCGGCGAAATGCTGTTTCCGCAAAAGTATATTTCGGGAGTATCCTTTGCAAGCGAATTGTACAGCGATGATCTCAGTGCCTCAATGACCGCTCTCGCGCCGAGGTACGAGCCGCCGATGCCGATAACTATCAGCACCTTGCTGTCGCTCTTGATCTTCTCCGCCGCCTTTTTGATCCTTTCGAACTCTTCCTTATCGTAGTTTACGGGCAGGTCTATCCAACCCAAAAAATCATTGCCCGCGCCCGTTTTGTTCATCAGCGTTTCGTATGCCGTCTTTACGGCGGGTGCGTATTGCGCTAATTCGTGGGGGCGGACAAAATCCTTTAAGTACTTGTCGTCAAGTTTGATGCTCATATCCAAAAGCTCCTTTCCATTGTGACAACGTTTTTAATGTTTGTACACAATGCTCTGATTATATTATATATTAAATTTGTTTTTTTTTCAAGGAGTTTTATGGAATGAGTTTTTATTTGTAGATAATTTAATATTCAACCGCATTTTTTTGTGAAACTTTCACAAAAGCAAACTTCGCCTTATATCTTTTACCTCAGTATAAGCAACGTAATTCTCAGTTCGCCGATATCTGCGTAATAATGCCGTTGCCCGAGAATATCATCGAGGTATCCGGCGGCGGAGCGTCATCGACTGCCTGGTTTGGCGCGTCGGCAAACTCGCGGAACGCAAGCCATTCCCGCATACGCTCAAGAGTTTCGGGCGTGGACGCGCCGCGCTCGTCCCCCTTGTGGGTAATTTTCACCGTTCCTCCGTGCATAATAAGTCTCCCCGCCAGAGCAAACGCTTTGTCGCCGCAAACGGACATTGCGTTTTGAGAGATGTAGATGTTTGTTGATTTAGAGCCCAGGCTTTCGTCAAGCCGCACCATAAGCTTGTTCTTCTTTGCCGAGAGCTTGTAGTTCACGCGGCGCGGCGAATCTCCGGGAGCGTATTCGCGGTGTTCATAGCCGGGCATACCTCCGCTTTTGACCGTTAAGCCCTCCTCCGCGTCTTCTTCGTCGGAGGGCAGAGTGTTCGGTATCACCTCGGGTCCGTCGTACTCCACAACGCGCGGCAGAACGCCCTTTTGAGTGGTTTGGTCAAGCTTTATTTTCCCGCGTGCCATACCGATGAAATCAAAAAGCGCCGCTTCGGTAAGCGTTATTTTGTTAAGACCGCTGTGTGTCGTACGAAAGCCTGCCGAAACACGTTTTTCCTTGCTGAAGATAAGCGAGGTGCGTATTTTAAACGGGAGCGAAGACGCGCCTACGTCAACGCAAAGCTCGATAAACGGCATAACGCAAAAACCCGTTTTGCGCAGAACTATCTCCGGTTCAATATGTCTGCCACATTCCACCGTGCCCGAAAGCTCCGAAAGCTGAACGGAAATATGCCGCTTTGAAATAAAGAACAGCACGACGGATATGACAGCCGTTCCGCCGAGTATGTAAATAAGTGCCCAGCCGATATCCCCGTTGAGAAACAGCATAAATATCACCGAAACAGCAAGCGCGGTGACGGTGCTGCCGATATGTAACATTTTCTCGCTCCTTTTAACTCTTGCCGCGCATACGTTTTTGCGTTATGCCGTTTAT
>DILZ01000025.1:0-15689 GCA_002425305.1 Ruminococcaceae bacterium UBA5579 | reverse complement strand
GGCATCGGTTATCTCATCCGCCTCTTTACCCAACGAAAGCGTTCGCGAAATAACGTTACGGACCTCTCCCGAGGTCGCGGACGCGGGCTTTGCGCCCGTGATGCTGCAAGCTATTTTGCGCGTTCGAATATACAGCGAGCGAATTTTTTTCGTTTTCCCGCAAAGTTTATAACGAACAGCGAAAGCCGCTTCGGAGATCCGATTTCTGAAAATAACACAAAGTATCGCGATAACGACTGCAGCCAACACGAGGTAAAACACCAATAATTGCATATCCTTTGCGGCGTTTGCCATTGCGGCGGTCTTTGTGCCGTCTATTTCTACCCAGCCGCTGCCCGCGATATAAGCCATCGCAAAAGCGTGAGCCTGATCCGCTTTTATCTCATAGCGCCCGTACATATCCTTGGAGGCGATGTCGGTCTTGATAAGATAACCCTCGGTGTAGCGCGCGGGAATGCCCGCCGCACGGATCAGAAGAACGGAGGCGGTCGCAAAATCGGTACAGATACCGCGCTTGCTTTTAAACAGGAAATACTCCGCAGTAAGCTCCTGAGGCACGAAATTCAGGTCATAGACAAATCCGCCGCGCCCAAACCAATTTTCGATAGCAATTATCTTGTCGTAATCGTTGGTAAGTCCCTCCGTAATGGAATCGGCAAGCTCCTTTATCCTCGGGGTTATTGCAGCATTCATAGTATTCGCGCCGTATTCCATAGCCTGGGTATACGCGTTCTTAAACGCTTCGGCGGTCACCTCGTCGATCACCTCTTCGTCGGCNNCAGCCGCGTCAAGCAGCGCAAGGTATTCGCTGCCGGAAAGGCCGGACAAATACCGCGCAAATTCGGGGCTTATCGGCTCGCCGTAATAGTTCAGCGTATATGACGCGTTAGTGCCGAACGGGTTTTTGGTGAACATCTCATCATTGGGATTTCTGTATATCGTTTCCGTTCTGTCAGAGATACGCGCGTTATAAGTGCCTGCCGGGTGACGTACAACGGTAGTGTTTGAGTTGTCCGCCATCTGGATCAGCATTGTAGAAGCGTATAGGTTCTCGGGCGGAATATCGGGCAGAGCCGTCAACGCGTCGGCATAGTCCGACAGCTTGCCGCTTGCCGCGCCCTTTTTCAGGTCGTCCGCCAGCTTGTTGTAATTCAGCCGTCTTTGCTCCGCTCGCCAGTTGGACGTGCCGCGGGAGTATTCTCTGAGGTAGGTCCAGCCTTTCTTGCCATTGTATGTGTCAAATGACTGATTGATGATGCTTCTTGGGGTTTTTGTTGTAACATAAAACAAAAGGTTATCGGGCGGATTGTTGTTTCCCGTGTTCGGGACGGAGCTTTGTGAAAATCCCGCCGACTGTATCCCGTAAAACGCATTGTTAAGCCACGCCGAGTCCAGATATTTTGAATACTTGGTTTCATCGCTTCGCGGAATTATCATAAGCAGTGCCGCAGCTATAACTCCGAACAGTCCAAAGGCTGCCAAACGCTCTTTGCGTGAAGACTTGTCCTCGATATAAACATTATCGCTTGGATATTCCAACCGCGAAACGCCCATAACAGCGACAAAATATCCCGCCGCCAAAAACGCCGTAAGTCCTGCGGGCAGCCTGCCCAATGTTCTCGCAGCGAGTATAAGCGGCGCAAGCGCGGGCAAAAGCAAAAAGAACGGACGCGGGATACGTACTGTAAAATAGAACACGGGATAGGTCACAACAAACGAAAACATCAGGATACAGCTTATCGCGGGCAAAAGGCTGAAGTGGTCGGAGGCATTGTAAATAAACTCAAAAATGGCCATACTTCCGGCTACTGCGCTTACTGCGGCACTTATCATCAGCACCATCACGAACATCGCAATAAATATGACAAACGACATCAGCCGGCGGTTTCTGAACGTGTAAAACAGCATATAAACACCGCTGCACAGAGCAGTCATTATCACAGTGCATACAACAACATAGTCCTTGCACAGCAAATACATCATAACCGCGCTTATCGCGCAGAGATATACCAGCGCCGTAACGATTTCGGCGCCGTTGAATACGGGTTTACTTCTTTTTTTCATAGTCATTCAAATAAGTGTACAATCTGCACATTAACATTCCGTTGTATAGCTTACGGTTTTTGTCGGCTTTCAAGCCGAATATGTTCTCAAACTCCTCGTCGGGAGTAATGACATAAATTTGATTTCCGTCAAGCGGCAGCAGCTTTTTGCCCATAACCGCATAAAGCTCACGCGCCTGTTCCACCTCGAGCATACGCTCGCCGTATGGGGGATTTGTGAGTATCTTTGCGGGGCGTTCGGGGCGCGTAAAGTCCGCAATATCGCTCAGCTCCGCTTTGACGTATTCGGCAACGCCCGCTTTCTTCGCGTTCGCGTTGGTAAGCCGCACGCACTCAGGGTCGTTATCATAGCCTGTCGCTTTGAACGCGGCGTCGGTTTTTATCCGCGAACGAGCCTCTTCACGCGCCGCTATNNGATGAAAAACGAGTTTACGCTTCTCTTCACGCGCCGCTTTCCACGCGCTTTCGGGAAGAAACTTCATATGCTCCCCGGCAAAGCGGCGGTTAAGTCCCGGCGCGATGTTCAGAGCCTTATATGCCGCTTCGATAAGCAGCGTTCCCGAACCGCAGAACGGATCGACAACAAGGTCGTTTTCGCGCACTCTCGCGATATCCGCGATACACGCCGCCAGCGTTTCCCGTATCGGCGCAGCGTTGCTCACCGCACGGTAGCCGCGTTTGTGAAGTCCGTCGCCGCTTGTGTCGAGCATAAGCGTAAACTCGTTTTTCATCAGAGAAAAACGTATTTGACACAGCACTCCGTTTTCGGGGAGCACGTTCGCGCCGTAAGCCTTGCCGAGATTCACCGCCATAGCCTTCTTGACAATCTTCTGTATCGCGGGAATACTTGTCAGCTTTGATTTGAGCGAGCTCCCCTTATTCGGGAATTGATCGTTTCTGCCGATAAACTCGGACAGAGGCAGCTTCTTTATTCCCTCGAACAGATCGTCGAACGTTTCCGCAAGGAAACGACCCAGCACAACGCATATACGCTCCGCAGTCGAGCAGAACACGTTTGCGCGGGCGCAGATGTCGGCGTTCCCCGAAAAGAACACTCTGCCATCCTCGGCGCGGACGCTTTCAGCTTCGAGCCTTTTCAGCTCGAACGAGAGCGTTTTCTCCAGCCCGAAACGGCACGGAGCAACAAAATCCATCATAGTCATTTTCCGAGAGCCTTGCGCCCTATATCCTTGCGGTAGTGCGCTTTTTCAAACGAGATAGTGCCGACCGCTTCGTATGCCTTATCCAATGCGGCTTTCAGATCCTCGCCGACAGCCGTAACGCCTAAAACGCGCCCGCCCGCAGTAAAGTATTTGCCGTCATCGAGCTTTGTTCCCGCGTGATAAACGTATGCGCTGTCAGCTGCCGCAACAGCCTGACCGTCAGAGTTCAAGCCGCTTATCTCCTTGCCGGTTTCGTACTTTTCGGGATAGCCGCCGCTCGCCATAACCACGCAAGCGCAAGAGTTTTTGCTCCATTTGATATCAAGCTCGTCTAGCTTTTCCTCACGGATTGCCTCCATAATGTCAACAAGATCGGTGTCCAGCAGCGGCAAAACCACCTGCGCTTCGGGGTCGCCGAAACGCGAATTGTACTCAACTACTTTCACGCCGCCAATGCTTGATTGGGCGGCATCCGTGCCGCCCTTTTGGCATTGGCTTTGCGACATCGTGTCGCCGTCCTTCGTCAGCATAAGCCCGAAATACAGACAGCCCTTGAACGGTCTGCCCTCCGCGCTCATCGCCGCGATAGTCGGCTTGAATATCTTCTCCATACACTCCTCGGAGATCGCTTCCGTATAGAGCGGGTTGGGTGCTATCGTTCCCATACCGCCCGTGTTCAGACCCTCGTCGTTATCGAACGCGCGCTTGTGATCCATTGATGACACCATCGGCTTTACGGTCTTGCCGTCCGTGAACGCGAGAACCGTGACCTCCGTGCCGTCCATAAACTCCTCGACAACTATCTCGCTGCCGCTCTTGCCGAATTTGCCGTCCACGAGCATAGAGTGAACGGCGGATTTCGCCTCGTCAAAGTCCTTTGCGATGATAACGCCCTTTCCGAGAGCCAGACCGTCCGCTTTTATAACGGCGGGATAGCTGTTTTGAGCCTTTATGTACTCGACCGCCTTGTCCTCGTCCGTGAACGTCTCATACGCCGCTGTCGGTATGCCGTACTTCTTCATCAGTGCTTTCGAGAACGCCTTGCTGCCCTCGAGTATCGCGGCGTTCGCGCGCGGTCCGAAGGTCTTGAAGCCCTTTTCCTCCAGCATATCTACAAGGCCCATAACAAGCGGGTCGTCGGGAGCGACAAAAACGTAATCCGGCTTTAACCGCTCCGCAAGAGCGATAACACCGTCGAGGTCGGTCGCCTTCACGTCGGGGAAGCACTCCGCGAGCGCGGAAATGCCGCCGTTCCCGGGGGCGCACCAGAGCTTATCCGTTTTCGGAGATTTTGACAGCGCGTGCGCTATGGCGTGTTCGCGCCCGCCGCCGCCGATTATAAGAATATTCATATCAAATTGACCTTTCTTTTTTTCTTGCTTTTCGCGGAGCGCGGAAAACAAGAAAATAATATAATTTTATTATAACACACTCTCACGGAAAATGCAAGGGGTAAGAATTATCTCTCATGGCAACAGCATTAACTAATCATTTGATTTTCTTTCGGAAATCAAAGCAGACTGCATAAAAACAAGATATATTTTATATAAAACGAGAAATCGGACTTTTTACACGAGCCGAAAGAAATATAGGGGCAAATTATTGTTTTGGTGATAATTCGGTAATAAAATTTACAAGCCAAACCGGTAAATGCTGTTGTCGTGGAGCTGTCTCAAAAAGGAGTTGACAAAACAGGAAAATTGTGGTAAAATAATTATTGAATATGATGTCACAGATGTGAACGGAAAACACCCGAAATAAATTTAAGGAGGTAATTTTTTATGAAAAAGTTGAAAAAACTGTTATGTGTATTGCTTAGCGCGGCAATGCTGCTTTGCTGCTCTGTTGCGGCGTCTGCTGCGGAGCCCAGGGTTACTGCTGTAGGTCAGCTTACGATTTTCTCTTATAAAGGAAACGACGAAGACGGCAGCAGCGGCGGCAGCGGCGGTTGGGGCTATGTACGCAGCGGTCACGCGTTTCTTTCTTTTAAGAATACCAGCTCGCAAGCGATAAAAATAGGCGGACTGAATGTCGGTCCAGGTCATGAGATCACTTTTGGAACTTGGGGCAGCAAACCCGCCGGCTACACAACAGACCCGGACAATGGCTGGCACAAGGGAATCTGGTACAATCTTGAATCGTACCTTATAAATAACTATAATGATATGAGAGGAAGAGTTTCCTTGACTATGTATCTGACTATGGACAATGTAAATACAATCAACGATTTTATTAAAAGTTGCGACACATGGGATGCTGAAAGCAATTGTTCGACATTTGCGATGGTGGTATGGAACTCCGTTGCGCCGGCAGGCTGGATTGTGAGCGCGGGGTTACCCAATCTGCACGTGTATTCGCCCGTGTATTTATGTGTAAGCATACAAAGTAAAGACGGCTGGCAGTTAAACCGCGCCGTTGCGAATATAGCGCCTATCGGTTATTTGGACGGCGACAAATTCGTTTCGGTAAAGTTCTCGCCAAGCAGCAATAAAACCCTCAATTACAGCACTCGTATAAATGATTATATACCGAATACTATGGAGGCAGCTTAAATGAAACGCAAACGCATTAATATTTTATTCACAACGCTTAATATCCTGGTCATTGCGGGTATGCTTATCCATATAGCTATATGCTATAATAACTACGGCAAAAATGTTAATAGCACAGTCAATGTCCCGGTGGACTTTGTTTATTTGTGGTCGTTGGCGTATATACTTCCTTTGCTGCTTTTAAATGCGATCTGGGATCTTGTGCGGAAAATCTCAAGCAAAAAAGGAGAGCAAGCCGACAGCCCATCCGCGGACGTTCTTGCACGGGCTGCTGCTCGGTCAAAAATTGTGAATATCGTTTTCCTTGTATTCAACGCCGTGATCATAATCATAATGGTGATCAGCGAGAATCGCTTGCGAGAAGGCTATTTTTTCCTCCCGGGTTTTTTCGATTTGATGGCATCACCATACGGTGTTACTTTGATAACGTTGAACACCGCGTGGTGCGTCGTCCATATGAATATAAAGAGGACAGATTGAGCACCGCATAAATAATCAGGGGGTAAGAGCAGTCTCTTACCCCTAACTTTATAACCCCCGCCTCAAAAAGCCGAGTACAGCCAGATGAAGCGGATAGAACACATAGAAAAACCATTTATGCACGGCAGCCCTGCTTCCGCTTTCGCCATTGTACACGAACCGCAGCATAACCGGAACAAGCAATACTCCGAATTGAAACCACGAGCTTACATACCGATAAAAGATTCCGGTATGTATTGATTTTTCACCTCGTCGTAGGTCTTGCAGAACCTGTAATAGTTAATGGGACCGCCCTTTGCGATATTATCCTCGACCTGCGGGTCAAATACATATTCAGTACCGTTTATAATGACAACGCACCACGTGTGCCCCGTATAGCCGGACGAAACAGTCGCTGTCTGCCCGCCTCTGACCTTTGTATCCAGACCGATAGCGCGGGTCAGCGCCGCAAATGCCGCGGAATAATTATCACAAACTCCGACGTGATCACGCAGTATTATATACGCGTATTTTTCATAAAATGTTTTTTCATCCCAAAAATCTTCAAACTCGAGGATATCCTCTATACCATCCGCATGACCATAGCTGCAAGTATTTATCAGATAATCATAGCAAGCCCTGACCTTTTCAAACGTATCCATATCATCGGTCGTGATCTTACTGAGCGTCTGCTCAACGATCTCGTTCAGCGGCTCGTATCCGCATTTTTGCGGTTTAAGCGGAATGGTGTTCAGTTTGTTTCTGAACATCTTGTTTTGGATTCGGCTGTCCCATGTCGCTGCCCAGCCCTTCTGCAGGGTGCTGTTGGCGTTGTCGAATTCGTTAAGCCCGATATACGCGTCCGCTTTTCCGATATATGCCTCAACGTTGGAGCTGTCAAGGTTCAGAACGTTCTGGAACTCGTCCCTTGCCTTTGCGTATTCTTTTTGTGAAAGATATTTTTTGGCAAGCTCCAGCGAGGAGCTTAAGCTCAGCTTATCCAGCCGCGAACGAATACCCGCGTCGCCCGTTTTATCGTATCCTTTTCGGAGGATGGTAAGAGCTTCATCGTCGTTGTTGAGCTTGAAATAAGCGTCCGCCAACCCCATATACGCCTCAACGCATTTATCGTCCGTTTCCAAAATCTTTTTAAATTCGGATATGGCGTCGGAATATCTGCCGTTATTATAATACGACTGCGCAACGGATAAGGCGGCTGCCCGTTTTAAAGCCGTCAGCTTTTCCTCGAGCGTCTTGTCCTTGGTCTCTTCAAATCCCTCTTTGAGGATCTCGGTAGCCTTATCAACGTTGTTGAGCGCGATATAAGCGTCCGCGATCGCAAAATAAGACCCGGTATTCTTCTTGTCTATTTCCAGGACCTTCTGGAAATTCGTTATTGCGTCATCGTACTTTTTTTCCTCAAGACAGCTTTGGCCCTTTTGGGTAAAGTCGTCGATCTTCAATGTGTTGAGCTTGGTGCCGAGCTTATCGTCTTTGGTTTTCTCAAACCCTTTCTGCAAATTTTCGATAGCCTTATCGGTCTTGCCCAGAGCGACATACGCGTCCGCAGTGCCTGTGTAAGCGTCGAGGCTCTTGTCATCAACGGCAAGCACCTTTTCAAATTCGGTTATTGCGGACTCATAATTTTTCTCGGAAAGATATTTTTCAGCCGCTTCCAGATATCCGGATACGCTCAGGCTGTTTATCTTCTGTTTGATTTTTTCATCGCCTGTTTTGTCAAACCCTTGTTTAAGGATCTCAATAGCGTCGTCGATCTTATTGAGCTTTGCGAGCGCTTCGGCAATGCCGATATATGCCTCGGAACACTTGTCGTCCGCCGCCAAAACGTTTTTGAATTCCGTTTGTGCGGAAGAATAATTTTTTTCAAGCATATATTTTTCCGCAAGCTCCAGCGAACGTGTGATCCGAAGCTCTTTGCTTTTTTCGCCGATTTTTTTATTCTGAGTTAACTCATATCCCTTTTCCAGACATTCGATAGCCTCATCGGTTTTATCAAGACCCGCTAAAGCTTCGGCATAGCCCAAATATGCGTCTGTACTCTTTTCATCAAGCTCAATTACGGTTTTAAACTGCTCGAGCGCGGCTTCAAAGTTTTTGTTGTCCAGATGCTGTTGAGCCGTATCCATCGCACTGTTTTTTACAAGTTCGTTCAGCTTGTCCCGTACGGCTTGATCGTCGGTCGCCTCCGCGCCTTTCCGCAATGTTTCGATCGCTTCGTCGGTCTTCCCCAAAGCTATATACGAATCGGCCAAGCCGAGATAGCTGTCCGCGTTTGCGGGTTCGATCTCCAAAGCTTTTTGGAATTCTATTGCCGCCTGTTCGTAGTTCCGGTCGGAAACGCAGCTCTCTGCCGATGACAATGTCCGCGACAGTTTTTGAGCAGGGGAGTTGTAGTTTGTTATCGTGAACGCCGCAGCTCCTCCTCCGGCAAGCACAATGATCGCCGCAATGATCATAATAATTTTTCTTTTTACGGAATGCCCCTTTGAAACAACTTCTTCCGCGACAGCCGCAGGTGTGTTCGGTTCCTCCGTAAGATTATCCGCGCCGCATTTGGGGCAATGGTTCTCACCTTCTGAAAGCGTCGCTCCGCATTTTTGACATTTCATATTATACTTCTTCCTTTCTCAGACTTATGATACAAAATGTGTTTATGTGTGCAGCTCATCATCTCCCGACTCATAATAACCGATTGTTGCTTATTTTCATCAAGAAGCCTGCCGCCTTTTCTTAGCGCGTCCCGCAAGCCGGCAATCATACCGAACGTTTTTTCGGAAGCGTTGTCGGAGTTAAATGAGCGCCTTTCCCCATTCTTGGACAATGGCAAGGCAGTTGTCGACGTCGCTGGCCGCAGCCGCCGACTTCAGGCGTTCAAAAAACTCCGCGTTTTTGTCGAAGTATTTGAAATTGGACATTTCTTCTATAACCTCGTCAATTTGCAGCGTGTCAAAATTATCGAGCGCCTCGTGCATTTTATCAAGCATACTTACTATATCCTCAAAATCGGCAGCGCGCTCGTCTTTGACGGGCTCGTCGGCAAAATATTTCCCGAGCGTTTCGTGAAGCTGTAAGCATTCTTTTATCAATCCATCGGTCTTTTCGTTGATAAGCGCGATATTGCCGTCGTTGCCCGCTTTCTCCATTTCGGCNNCCTGCCGCATCGGCAATATGGTCGGCGCCTATTTGCCTCGAGGAGCTTTTCAGCGCGTGTACCTCGATCGTGTAATTGCGCCAGCGTTCCGCCGCCTTATGTTCAAGAATAACCTGAACCTTTTTCTCAATTGTGTTATAATACTCCGTAAGCACTGTCCAGAACAGATTTTCGCTGCCAAGCAGGGAAAGCGCGCTTTTAACGTTCAGTTCTTTGATGTCCGATGAGGAGCGGGCGTTTTGCGTTTTGTTATCGTCTGCCGGCTGATCCGCAGCGATCGCCGCGTCGTCATTATCGATGAGGACGATCTTTTCGCTTGGAAGCCATTTTCTCAGCTTGGAAAGCGCGTCTTTAAGGTCAATTGGCTTCGCTACAAAATCGTTCATCCCCTCACGGATAAACATTTCACGCGCGCCGCCGATGGCGTTTGCGGTAAGCGCGATGATAGGCACATCATTGTAACTGGGCACAAGCTGTCTGATGATGTGTGTGGCTTCAACGCCGTCCACCTCCGGCATCATATGATCCATAAAGATCAGGTCGTATTTTACGTGGCGTATCTTTTCTATTGCGTCAGCCGCGCTTTGAGCCGTGTCGATCTTCATTTTAAGCGGTTCGAGAAGTCCCGACGCTACGGTAAGATTTACGGAATTGTCGTCCACGATAAGGATCTGCGCCTTGGGCGCGGTAAACGCAAAATAATCGCTGTTGGAGCAACCGCACTCAAAAACGAGGTCATGTATCCCCATCGCGTTATAGAGGCTCAGAGAATATGCGGGCTTGCTTATCACGCGCACGTTAGGGATATTGACCGATCCAATACTGTCGTACGGCACAAGCACCAGGCACTGTATGTCCGGATGTTTTTTTACAAAATCCTGAACCGCCGGCGTAACGAACATCTTTCCGACGATAAAATAGTCAACTTGCAGATTGTCGTATGAGCAGTTGTCGGCGAGATCCACATACTCCGCGCCGATATGTTCAAGGTCGTTGATAAGCTGAGCCTTTACATACTGATTTTCAAAAAGGATCGCCGCCTTCAGGGGCTTATTAAGTGGCGGCATAACGGGCGAAGGATCAATAACTTTTTGAGGAACGTTAAAAAAGAACGTCGTACCTTTGTCGTACTCGCTTTCGACAGTGATCTTTCCGCCCATAAGTCCTAACAGCTGCTGTGAGATCGCCAGTCCCAATCCCGTGCCTTCGATGTTGCGGTTGCGTTTGCTGTCGACTTGCTGAAACGAGTTGAAGAGCTTGTTCATATCGGTCTGTTTAATGCCGATACCCGTATCTCTGATCTCCACCTTCATTAAAACGTTTTCATCATCGCTTTTTTCAAAATCCATTTTAAAATGGACCTCGCCCTGCTGAGTGAACTTTACGGCGTTTGTAAGCAGATTGATAATGATCTGATGCAGCCTTATGTTATCGCCGTAAAGTCTTTTCGGCATATCCGGCGCGATATCCATTGTGAACTCGATATCCTTGTCGCCGATACGGCTGTTTACAATACTTGTCAGATCCTGAATGACGGACATAGGCTCGTATTCTACTTCTACGATATCCATTTTTCCGGATTCGATCTTTGAAAAGTCGAGAATATCGTTGATGATAACAAGCAGATGCTTGCTTGACGCTTTTATCTGGTGTATGTACTCTCTTGCGGTGTGCGGCATTTCCTCGCGCAGCGCCAGATCCGCAAGTCCGATGACAGCGTTCATCGGCGTTCGTATCTCGTGGCTCATATTGGCGAGAAAATCGGATTTCATATGCGAGGCTTTTTCTATCTCGATGTTGCTCTTGTGGAGCTGATAGCTTTTAAACGCGATGCTTGAGAGCGCGGAGGCGATAACATACAGAAAATGCGCCGCCTTGTCGACCTGTTCTCTGCTTACTATCGGGACCTTTTTTACCGCTGCCTCGTATTCGTCGGGATCGACGCCAAGCTCAGTCGCGATGCTGCGGATATACGGTATATCCGGCGGCTCTACCAAAACCTGTCCCCCGATAAAGCAGCCCACGATCTCGTTGTTTGCCATGATCGGAGCGGCAAAGTCAACAAGTCCCGCGTGACAGTGGTAAGTGAACGCGTTGTTGTATTTTTGCGAATACTTCGCGCCGTTCATATCGCACTGCTCGCACCGATGACGTCCAAGCTCCGATGTGCGGGTGTACTTAGCGCAGAAATCCTCAAAGCCGGAGCCTTGCGTTATCGCGCTGCCGTGGCTGTCGGTGNNTGAGTGCCGCCATATTGGTGACATTTGAGAACGCGTCCTGGATCTTCTGAAGCATATCGGCGTCTATGAGATCGGTAAGGTAAAGTTCGTTTTCGTTTTCCATAAATCAAATACTCCTCAAGTCATACTGATCACATTCTGAATTAATAAAAACAAGCCGCCCGTTTCGCACTTCGTTGAACGGGTCGGCTTAAAAAATATCAGGTATACAGATAGCCGAGAACCGTTAATGTGTGTGAAAGCACGGTAATTTCAACTGTCAATAAATCCTTTTATTCCGTAAGATTTCTTATCGTTGCTGAAAGCATATCCATATCGATGGGCTTAAGCAGGTAGCTGTGAGGTTTGAGCGACATTACGTCCAATATCTTGTCGCGTTCGGACACGCCGGTCAAAAAGCACACCGGAGTATGCATCGCCCTGGGGTTCTTCTTCAGTCGTCTGAATATATCCGCTCCCGTTTCAATGGGCATCTCATAGTCAAGAATTATAAGGTCTATCTTTTTCGTGTCAAGCAGCTTGTCGATCATAACGCCGTTTATCATTGTGGTGACCTCGTATTTGTCGCCAAGCGCCGCCTTCAGCATTTTGAGGACGTTGCGGTCGTCGTCCACAATAAGAATGTGTTTTTTTATGTTCTCTCTCGCGACAGCCTCATCAGCCTTCGCTTCGATAGCCGCCTGTTTGGCGGCCTCTTCGGCTTTTTTGATAAGTGCTCTTGCCTTTGCTCGTTCCATTGCCTCGTTGAGTTCCTCGAAATAGCGGGTTATTCTCAGGATAAGGTTATCCGGGGTGACCGGGCGGCGGATAAGCAGGTTTGCCGTGTATCTCGCGTTTTCCTCGATCTGATCGCAAGTGTCGGCATCTCCGATGAACACGATGTCAGCGCCGNNGCAGCCGCTGTTTTTTAGGTTATTTATCTGACTGACGGTTCTTTGGTAATCTGGCTCCACAAAGCAAACGTATGCATCCGGCTTGAGCAGCTTAAAATGTTCGAGGATATCCTGCCAGCAGTCGGACGTGCTGAGAGTAGTGAAAAAAGCCTCGGTATGCTGTATAAAGTCCGTTACCAATGCGCTGTTGCTGCCGTTTACGAGAATTTTTTGTTTCATATAAAAGCCCCTTTGCGAAATAAGTTTCAACCTTGTAAACAAAGCCGGATCGCCGATATACTGTCCAACGAGATATCGCACATCATAAGTATTATACCACAACGCTCAATGTTTGTCAATCGGATTTTGCAATTATTGGCGGGACAGCCGCCGCTTTACTGTCGGCTTTGCGGATTTCCTCTCAAACTCAACGTGTTATAGTTTCAAACCTATATACATATTGGTAATATATATTGTACAACATTTAAAAAAGTGTTATAATTAACAATGAAAACAATGTGCTAAAAAGCGGCATTTTTTGATTATTTTTTAATAACGGAAATACTTGCCGCCGCGAAGGCTAAGTAAATTTTCGTGCGTATTCTCTGTAAAAACCTGCAATGGCTTTATAGCAAGTGCGGGTATCGTTTGTGATATACTTCTTTTCGTTCAGAATGATATGAATAAACTGCTTCATTGGCATATCGGATATTATTCTGAATTCAAGCTCGCCGTCGTATATCTTATACCAGGTGTATTCCGGCGCGAAGGCGATGCCGAAGCCTCGTTTAAGCAGATCCTGCATTACCGACGGGAAGTCTACATACATCGTGATGTTTGGCTTAAAATTCGCCATAGCGCAATAACTTGATATTATATGTGTTAAATTTATATCCGGGCTTAGACTGAGAAACCCGCAGTTTTCGATGTGCTTTTTAAGCAGCGTCTTTTTTGCGGCTAGCGGGTGGCTTTTCGGAAAGATCACCCCGATAGGCTCTTCGATGACTNNCCGCAATCGGGTCCCATAGCGGCGCATATTTTTATGTCCCAATCGTCGGCGGCATTAAGAGAAAAGTGCGGGCGTGACCACGGGAGCTGCTTTCGCATTTTGTCTACGATCTCAAGGATCATAAGCGAGGTGGATTCCACGGCGATATTTATCTCCTTTTTTGCGTCTCCGTTATATTCGGCAAGCTCGAGCGTGGCGTTTTCAAGCAGCCGTATTATTTCATCGCAATATTTAAGGAAGATCTTTCCTGCGCCGTTGAGAACGATCTTTTTGCCGCATCTGTCAAACAGCCGGTATCCCAATTCTTCCTCAAGCCTCTTGAGGGTCTGGCTGAGCGATGGCTGAGCGATAAAAAGCTTCTCCGCCGCTTTGGATATGCTGCCGGTTTGGGCGATTATTCTGAATTGTTTGATTTGGTTTAACTCCATAGCGTTATCCCCCAAAATTGCTTGTAACCGTTTAAAGCGGGTCAAAGCTGTGATTGTTATGTAATTATTATATCATATCGATTAAATAAAGTCAATCAAAAACAAGGAGGTAATTTAATGGTTAAGAAAAATAAGGTTTGTAAGGTTGGGTTCAAGGTGTCCGTAACTGTTTTTTCCATACAGCTTGCGGTCTTTGTTGCGCTGTTTATTTTTATCAGCAGCTTCGTTTCGTCTTCTGCGAAAAACAGTGCGATAAACAATATGCAGACCTCTACGCTTGACCGTTCCGAGATCATCAGTAAATACGTAAGATCCGCCGAGGACACCTTGACGGCGTACCTGCGGGCGGGGCAAATATACGATCTGCTTCGCGATCCTTCAAACCAAACGGCTGTTGCTGCGGCACAGAAATATACCGAAACATTCAGTAAGGATATCGATCATCTTGAAGGAATTTACGCCAGTATGTGGGATACCAAAGTACTTACTCACACAACCGCGCAAGTAGTCGGAATGGTTACACGTCCCGATGAGGAGAAGCGCAAGCCGCTGCACGACGCGATGCTCTCCGCCGAAAGAGTATACAATGCCGGAATAATCACGTCTCCCGCCACCGGCAAGCAGATCATCTCCGTGTACAAAGCGGTATTGGAGGATGACGGAAGTCCTATCGGCCTTGGAGGAATAGGTATTTTTACAAGTGCTCTTGTTGAAAGGCTGAACGAGTCTGCCATAGACGGCCTGCCCAGTGCGGAATATTATCTTGTTAACATTGACACTCAAGAATATATTTTCCACCCCGATGAAGAAAAGGTCGGCACGGTCGCCGAGGGAAGCTTTATAACCGAAATGATCTCACAGGCTCAGAACGGGAAAGACGGTTTTTCCAATTCGATGAAATATAAAGATGAGAACGGAGTTTCAAAGATCGCCACGTTCAGCAGAGTAAGCGGTTATAATTGGATGTTTGTTATTTCCGACAAATCATCGGAGGTGCTTTCTTCCGCAAATCACATTACTCTTATTGTAGCGGTGATTTTCCTTGTCTGCCTTGTTGTTTTGGCAGTGACAGTCTATCTTGTTATCGGGAAAATGATAACTCCGCTGAAGGTCGTTGAGGAGGCAGTCCTCAATCTCGGAAACTTTATGCTGAACTATTCGACCGATATTGAAAAAATATCGCACAGAACCGATGAGATCGGAAATATTGCTGCCACTATCAAAAAGCTCTGCGTTTCGTTGAACGGCGTTTCCGATGACATAGAACGTATACTCGGGGAGCTGGCGAGAGGCAACCTTACCGTTGACGCATACCAAAACAAGGGGTATTACGTTGGCGATTTCGCTATGATATTGAAAAACCTCGGCTCTATCAAAGTAAAGATGTCGGCATTGCTTTCCAACATATTTGCCGCGTCGGAAAAGGTCTACTCCAGCTCGGGACAGGTCGCGTCCATCGCGCATACTCTTTCGCAGGGAACACCCGAACAAAACGCATCTATCAGCAACCTCGTAAGCAATCTCGGTATGATCGAAAACCAGATACGCGACAATTCCGAAAACTGCCTGGAAGCGCGTTCTTATATGGACAAAACCGCCGCTGCNNTTCTGCCGTAGCGGATGTTGACGATAAAATGGGCGGTCTTACAAACGCGATGAAAAAGATCAATGACACCTCGGATGAGATCACGAACATTGTCAAGACCATTGAGGATATAGCGTTCCAGACAA
>DILZ01000060.1:6153-16254 GCA_002425305.1 Ruminococcaceae bacterium UBA5579 | reverse complement strand
ATCGTGTCCATAAGCAGCTCAGGTCCGCCGCGGACATATGCCGAATTGAGCTTATCCCACATATCGACACTGTTGCCGTTGTTATCTCTGCCGTAAATATTCACATACATATCACGCATGAACGAGGTCATTGTGACCTGCTTCTTTTGGCTGTTCACCGAAAGCAANNCTGCCGTATTCCTCTTCCGAGCGTGTATCCGAGCCTATTAGCAGTATATTCGTGACATTTGAGCTTTTCATCGAAGCCGATGTATAAACTCTTGAACGGTCGGGTTTTATTTTCACGGAAAAAACATATCTTAATATAAAAACATTCAAGATAAGAAAAACGATGATAAAAAGCGTGAATATCGTCCTGAAGAACGCCGAGATCGGACCTCTGCGTTTTTTCGTCCTTGCCTCGCGGCGTGTGTTCTCCTCGTATTCCTCTCTTGTCCTGCGCTGAGTTTCGCTCTCGCTGCCATCGCGCCGAGGCTTGTTTTTTTTCTGCGGCGTTTTTTGCGAAGGCNNAAGGCGGAGTGTGCGAACCGAAATGCAGCCGATCTCTGTCATACTGCAAATTGCCTGCAGGAGGTCTTCTTCGCTTTTTCGCGCTTGAAGTTTTGCCGGAGGGAGTGTCGTCCATGCCGCTTTCATAACCGTTATATCCGTTCATTTCGCTGTAAGCATAGCCCTCGCGCGAATACGTAGAATACTGCTGATATCCCTGTCCGCCGTTGTAATAAGCGTTGTTCGGGTAAGCTTCATTTGCGAAAGTCTCATCAACGCCGTGCATTCGCAGGTCTGCCGAGCCCGACGAGATATTGCCGCCTGCGAGGCGATTGTATTCTTCGAGCTGTTCGCGGTATTTCTGCTCATAAGGGTCGTTGCCGTATTTTTTATTATTAGCCATTTGCTGATCCTTTCCGAATTGATCGCCTGCCTTATCGTGCAGGAAAGTTGGTCATGAATATTATACCGAAGTTTTCGCTCGTTGTCAAACCCAAGTGCGATTTTTTCACCTATGTTTCATTTTCTTTTTAATAATTGTTCATTTTGAAGGCAGAATAATATTGCTCCCACAAACGGATTTTGAGCTTGCCTTTGAGAGCGTTTTGTCTTACTTTACAGCGAATTACAGCCGCTGCCGGATAGCTTTTGACTGCGTCCGTAAACCTGCAATTTTGTTCTTTGGCTGTCGAAATAAAAATACAAAAGCCGATCGGTGAAACGACCAACGACGCGAGCCGATCGCATACGCAGAAACGAGCAGGCATTTTTTGGAAAAATCTTTTTAAAAAAGCCTGTAAAAATGCGCTTTCAGCCGTTGACAAAAGCGGCGAAAAATGTTACAATATATTTTTAGTGAATATAGTCGCAGCGAGACGATACGAGAGGAAAGGGGTGCTGTAAATGAAAGTAAAAAATATCGAGCTTCCCGAATACAGCGTCCTTATGTCTGTTTATGACGGCGAAAAGCCCGAGTATCTCAAAGAGAGCATAGACAGTATGCTTGCGCAGACATTTCCGCCCGANNGTGTGCGACGGCAAGCTTACCGAGGAGCTTGACGAGCTTATCGCGGAGTATGAAAGCCGAGTAAAGGGCTTTAATGTTCTGCGGCTTGAAGAAAAAGTCGGCGTGGGCGGCTGTGCGAATGCAGGACTAGAGCATTGCAAAAACGAGTATATCGTGAAAATGGACTCTGACGATATCGCGCTGCCCGAGCGGTGCGAGCTGTCGCTTTATGCTATGGCGAAGCGGCCCGAGATCGATATGCTGGGCGCATATATCGAGGAATTCGACGGCGTTAGCGGCGAGGCGATAGCCGTTAAGAAGACTCCGGGCAGCACAAAGGCGATACTTGAATATGCAAAACGCCGAAACCCGTTCAACAATCAGACGCTTGTATATAAGAAGTCCGCTGCGCTGAAAATTGGCGGATATTCCGATATCAAACGCTGCGAGGATTACGATTTTGTCGTTCGGATGCTCGCTTCGGGGGCTGTGGGAAGAAACATAAAAAGGGTGCTTGTAAGGTACAGGGTCAACGACGGCAATTACGAGCGCAGACGAAACTGGGCGAACACCAGGTCGTTCATAACCGTTCGCTGGAGGATACACAAGTCGGGGTTTTCGTCACTGTGGGATTTTCTGGTGCCGACGTGTCTTCAGCTGATGCTGTTTATTTTGCCTGCCTTTATGACGGGGCTGATCTATAAAAAGCTTCTCAGAAAGTAAGCGGCGTTGTTAAAATGTATAAGATAATGTTTTGCGAACGGCGCGCGTTGTATATTGTGCATACAATATATAGAAAAAACTTGACTTTTGTCGGAAAAATTGTTAATATATATAATTGGAGAAATACCTATAGAAGTAAATTTGCCTCAAAAACCGAGGCATTTGAAGTAAGGAGGTTCGGTATGGAACCGAGTGTTAAGCTTTGTATGGGCTGTATGAACGACAAGACCTATGACGGTCCGTGCAAGCTTTGCGGATACAGCGACGACGACCCGTATATACCCACCTACCTTGCGCCGAAAACAATCCTGAACGAGCGCTACATCGTAGGCAGACTGCTGTCATACAACGGCGAGGGCGCGACGTATATCGGCTATGATAAAGCCGCAGGAGCTAAAATAACCATAAAGGAGTTTATGCCGGATACGCTGTGCTCCCGCAGAAAGGGCGAAACCGTAATTTCCGTTAATTCGCAAAACAGCCCGCTTTACAAGACATATATGTCCGAATTTGACGACCTCAACCGCACACTTATGAAGCTTCGCGGTATGACGCATACGCAGGCGGTGCTCGATGTGTTCCGCGAGAACAACACTTGCTATGCCATACTCGAGTTCATAAACGGCATTTCGCTCAAAACGTTCCTCGCGAATTCTACGGGCGGGCTTACCTGGGATCAGGTAAAAGAGCAATTCCCGCCTATCTTCACAACGCTGTCGCTTGCACACCGCGCGGGGATAATCCACCGCGGACTTTCTCCGCAGACGATATTCGTCACAGACAAAATGGAGCTTAAGCTGACGGGCTTCAGCATTTCCGCCGCCCGCACGACCAATACCGAGATAGCGTGCGAGATATTCAACGGCTATGCCGCGCCAGAACAGTACACCGACGACCAGATGAACGGCACATGGACCGACGTTTACGGAATTTCGGCGGTACTTTACCGTGTCCTGACGGGCACAACGCCCATTGAATCCGCATCAGCGGAGCATTTAAACAACCCCGAGCCTATGCTTGTGAACAGAAACGTTCCCCAAAACGTTTCCAAGGTGATAATGCACGGTATGGCATACTCTCCCGAGCGCAGGATACGCGATATCGGCGATTTTGTAAGCCGTCTTTTTGCGCCGCCGAAGTATGTGCCTATGGAAAACGGCGCGAAAAAGCGTTCGGAGGAGCGCGAAAATCTCCCGCCGAAAACGCAGAAGCGGCTTAAAAAACAGCAGAAAGAGCGCAGAAAAATGCTTGTCGCGCTGATAACGACAGGCTTTACCTTGATTTTGTTTGTGGTGGCGCTCGTATTGGCGAATTCGGGCTTTTTTGCGCCCCGACCCGACGTTGCGACAAACTCCTCCGTACCGGAGGCAAGCAGCGACCCGCAAATGAGCGCGCCCGAAGAAAGCACCGTGTCTAGCGGTACCGGCGACACATCGGACACGGAATCCTCCGGCAGCGTTTCCGTCATTGAGGATATGATAAAAGTACCGGATTTCACCGACCGCCGCTACGACAGAACGGTAACACAGTATGAAGGCATATTCACGTTTGTTCCCGATTATGTTTACACCGAAACTCACTCGGTGGGACTGATGTACGATCAGTCTGTCGACGAGGGTACGATGGTAAAGAAGGGCACGGAGATAAAAGTCAAGGTAAGCAAGGGCATCAGCGAGGTACAGCTCCCCAGCTTTTATCATATGACGCGTGACGAATATGTCACAAGGCTTAATAATCTCAACATCAAATACGAGGTGGAAGTGATAAAGACCGACAGCGTAAAAGCCGGATATGTCGCGTATTGCAGCAAGTCCGTCGGCGACGCCATCAAGGTCGGCGAGGGCGAGATCGTTACAATATACGTTGCGGGGGAATGACGATGGATCTCGGTGAAATAAGAGTCAATATAGACGATATTGACGAAAAAATACTCGACCTTTTTTTAGAGCGAATGAAGCTCGCGACACAGGTCGCGGAATATAAAGCCGCCAACAATATGGTGGTGTTTCAAAGCGACCGCGAGAAGTTCATAATCGACAACGTCAGGGAGAACTCACCCGAGGAGCTGAGAAAAAGCGCGGCGTTCCTGTTTATGAACATAATGGATATCTCCAAGGTATCGCAGATAAACGCGATAACGCCCGACACGATGATACCGCACGAAACGGCGGCGAAGCAGCGCCCGTCCGTGGCGGTACAGGGTATCGAGGGCTCGTATGGACACGCGGCGGCAAAGCAGCTGTTCCAAAGCGGAAACATAAGCTACTACGCTTCGTTCCGCGAGGTGTTTGAGGCTGTTGAAAACGGCGACGTGGATTACGGGATAATCCCCGTTGAAAACTCCACGGCTGGAGAAGTGGCCGTGAATATGGAACTTCTCGAGCAACACGGCGTATATATCTGCCGCACGACGAGAGTGGAGTGCGCGCACGTCCTTGCAGCAAAGCGCGGCGTTTCGGAAAGCGACATCAAGATACTTTTCGGGCACGAGCAGGCTATCCGACAATGCGAAGGTTATATTTCAAACCGCAAAGACCTCACTGTGATACCGTATCACAACAACGCCTCCGCCGCGAAAATGGTGTCGGAAAACCCCAGCGGCGAGCTTGGCTGCATATGCTCGGCGGAGTGTGCGGAAATGCACGGACTTGATATAGTCCGCCCGCATATCGCCACCGACCCGAACAACTCCACCCGCTTTATCTGCATCTCAAAAAGCGTCGAGGTGTACGACCTCGCCGACACCGTAGCGGTATCGCTGTCTATCCCGAATATCTCGGGCGCATTGTACAGGCTGCTTACAAAGTTCGCGGTGAACGGACTTTCAATGTCGAAGATACAGTCAAAGCCGCTGCCGTTGGAGGTCAAGCAAAACTTCCCCGACGACTATATGTTTTACATCGAGTTTGACGGAAATATCAACGAGCCGAAGATACGCAAGCTGATGAAAAACCTCGCCGACGAGCTGAATTACTTTAAATTCCACGGTAACTTCTATTGATTTGGCGGGCTGATATTTCAAGAGGTAAGTATGGTATCTGTTATTATAGTCGCGGCGGGCTCCTCCGCGAGAATGAACGGCATAAACAAGCAGCTTGAAAAGATAGGAGATATGCCCGTATTTGTGATGAGCGCGCTTAAATTCGAGCGTTCGGAGAAGGTCTGCGAGATAATCATTGCCGCGCCGCCCGAAGAAACGGCGCGATATGAAAGGCTCGCGCGGGAATTCGGCGTTTNNCCGCAGGCGGCAAGACGCGTATGCTGTCGGTGCGGAACGCGTTGTCAGCAGTATCGGCGAAAGCCGACTACATAGCGATACACGACGGCGCCCGTCCGCTTATCGAAACAAGCGAGATAGAACGCGTGATAGCGGACGCGGAAAAATACGGCGCCGCAATAGCCGCCTCACCTGCGGTAGACACGATAAAGACGGTCGAAGGCGGGTTCGTAGAAAGCACTCCGCCGCGCGGTAAATTATTCTGCGCACAAACGCCGCAGGTGTTCCGAAAGGAGCTTTACACCGCGTGTCTTGAAAAGATCGATCAAGCGGCTTTGGAGAATGTAACGGACGACAGCAGCATTTTGGAGCTTTGCGGAGAACGTGTCAAAATAACCGAGATATCGGGATGCAATATGAAAATAACGCGCCCCGATGATCTTGTCGCCGCTAAAGCGATATTTGACGGCAAACCTGTCGTGTAAAGACAGAGTGTTTTCGGAGGGTTTATGAGAATAGGCTTTGGCTATGATGTTCACCGGCTGTCGCCCGAAAGGCGGCTTATTTTGTGCGGAACGGATATTCCATATGAACTCGGGCTGCTTGGACATTCCGACGCGGACGTTGCCGTCCACGCGCTTATGGACGCGATACTCGGAGCGCTCGCGCTCGGCGACATAGGTCATATGTTCCCCGACAGCGACCCAAAATACAAGGACGCGGACAGTATGGAGCTGCTTCGCACTGTCATATCAAAAATGAATGACAGCGGCTATGCGCTCGGCAATATCGATATCACGATAATTGCTGAAAAACCGAAGCTAGCGCCGTTTATCGGCGAAATGCGCGAAAACCTCGCGGGAGCGTTTGAATGTGAGGTGAGCCGCGTTTCCGTCAAGGCGACCACAGAGGAGGGGCTTGGACTTGGCGGCGCGGGTATCGGCGCACACGCTGTCGTACTGCTGGAAAAACAAAATGTTCATTAGGGCGTTAATGTGAACACGCTTTGAATGAACTGTTTGAAATCAACAAAACAAACAAATATTCCCGAAACAAAACACGAGGTTTTATGCAATTCGCATATTGAAACACCCTTTATATCTGTAACAACACGATATAAAGGGCATTTTTATACGGTTTTCCCGAAACTTATACAAAATACGGGCACTCAAAACGATGTTTCATTTGTGTGATAAATTTTAAAAAAAGAAACAAAAACTATTGACAAACCTTAAAAAAGATGTTATAATATGTTTCGTTGGATAATAATTTCTAAACAAATTCATAACAATGAAACAAAAGCAAGGTGATTTAATGAAATTGACACACAAAGAATTCGATGTGCTGGCGGCTCTTGCCGAAGCGGATAAAACGCTGACACAGCGAAAGCTCGAACAAACGACGCGGCACTCACTGAGCACGATAAACCGCGTCTGCAAGACGCTGACGGAAAACGGGCTTATCAAGGACGGCAAGATAACCGACGAGGGTCTTGCGGCGCTGGAACCGTACCGCGCGAAACGCGCTATCTTTATCGCGGCGGGCTTCGGCTCGCGGCTCGTGCGAGTGAACGGAAAGCGGCTTATAGACACAATGATCGACGCTTGCCTTGAAGCGGGAATAAGCGAGATCTACATAGTTCGCGGGTATCTGGCGGAGCAGTTCGATCAGCTGTTGTACAAATACCCGATGATAAAGTTTATCGAAAACCCTTCCTACAACGAAGCGAACAACATTTCCTCGGCGATGGCGGCGCGGTTCCTTATGCAGGACGCTTATGTTCTCGAGTCGGATCTTCTTGTTTCAAATCCGAGGATAATCCGCAAATATAACTACTGCTCCAACGTCCTCGGCATATGGAAGGAACGTACGGACGATTGGTGCGTCACCGAAAAGGACGGATATGTTGACGCGGAAAAGCTCGGCGGGCTTAATTGCTATCAGATGTACGGCGTTTACTATCTGAACTCCTCGGACGGCTCGCGGCTTGCGGAGGATATCAAGGCGGCATACCTCTCGCCCGGGGGTAAGGAGATGTATTGGGAGCAGGTACCCAATGTAATGTTCCGAGGTAAATACAAGATCGAGATCGTCGAGTGTCGGGAAAACGACATCGTTGAAATTGACACCTTCCGCGAACTTAAAGCGTTGGATAAAACCTATGATGTATGACATTCTGAAAGGAGAATAATAATGAAAAAGAGAATATTGGCAGGAATAATGGCAACGGTTATGTGCTGTGGTCTGTTTACGGGATGCAGCAGCGGAAAGAAGAAAACCATAAACATCTATTCCTCGGCGGAGGACTACAGAAATGAAAACGCACGGAAAATGCTGAAAGAAAAGTTCCCCGAATACGATATAAACCTTGTGGATATAGACACGGGAACGCTTGCGGCTAAGGTCGCTACGGAGGGCAAGGACTCCGACATAGACATTATTATGGAACTTGAAACGACCTATCTCGAAAAGGCAAAGGATAACCTCGCGGTACTTGACGATATTGATTTCAGCGTATTTGAGGACGAGTATGTTCCTGCTGACAAGAAATATACCCCGTGGCTGCTGATGAGCGGAGCGATCATCATCGACAAGAAAAAACTCGATGAAAAGGGCGTTGACGTACCCAACTCCTATGACGATCTTATCAAGCCCGAATACAAGGGACTTATCTCGATGCCCAGCCCCAAATCGTCGGGCACGGGCTACATCTTCCTGCTTAATATGGTCAACGAGCGCGGAGAGGACGCGGCTTTCGAGTACTTCGACAAACTTGCAGAAAATATGTCCGGGCAAGGCTTCACGACCTCCGGCTCTGGACCCGTTAAGGCATTGCTTCAGGGCGAGGCGGCGATCGCGCTCGGAATGACGTTCCAGGCTGCCGAGGAGATAGGAAAGGGCGTGGATCTCACCATCAAGTTTTTTGAAGAGGGCGCACCCTACACGCNNAACGACCTACTCCAGCGCGGTAATCACGGGTAAGGAAAAGGACAAGGACGTTATGAAGGTGTTTAAGTATATCGTAAGCGATGTTTCCCCCGAGGACAAAAAGCTCTACAATCCCGAAAAGATATTTAAAAATCAAGAATCCACAATGACCAGCTTCCCAAAATCCATCCCCTACGGCAATATGGACGGCATCCGTGATATTGCCAAAAAGGAAGCTCTTCTTGATAAATGGATGCACTGATCGGCATATTAACATTTTTTTGAACTTACATCGGAGGTATTACAATGAAAAGTAGATTTTTTGCGGGAATAATGGCGGCGGTTATGTGCTGCGGAATAATGGCAGGCTGCAAAAGCGGCGGCGAAAGCTCCGGCAACGGAGGCGGCAAAAGGAAAGCGATCAACATTTATTCCACGGGCGAGGATTACAGAAACGAAAACGCCCGCAAAATGCTGACGGAGCATTTCCCCGAATACGACATAACACTGACGGATATCGGCACAGGCAACCTTGCCGCAAAGCTTGCCGCAGAGGGCAGGGATTCCGACATCGATATTATTATGGAGCTTGAAACAAGCTATCTTATAAAATGCAAGGACAGCCTTGCAACGCTTGACAATGTGGATTTCAGTCCGTTCATCGAGGAGTTCGTTCCCGCCGACAAGAAATATTCTCCGTGGCTGATGAACAGCGCGGGGATCATCATAAACAGAAAAGTCCTTGAGGATAAAGGCGCGGCTGTTCCGACATCCTACGACGATCTGCTTAAACCCGAATACAAGGGTCTGGTATCGATGCCCTCCCCTAAATCCTCGGGTACGGGTTATATGTTCCTGATAAATCTTGTGAACGAGCGCGGCGAGGACAAGGCTTTCGAGTACTTCGACAAGCTCGCGGAAAATATGTCCGGCGCGGGATTCACCACCTCGGGCAGCGGACCGGTAAAGGCTCTCGTACAGGGCGAAGCGGGAATAGGGCTTGGAATTACATATCAAGCCGTGAATGAGATAAACAACGGCGCAACAGATCTTGAGGTCATCCACTTTAAGGAGGGCGCTCCCTACAACACCTACTCGGCGGCTGTCATCGACGGCAAGGAAAAGGACGAGGACGTTATGAAGGTGTTCAATTACATCATCAATGAGGTCTCCCGCGAGGATAAGAAGCTCTATATTCCCGAAAAGGTGTTTAAAGAGCAGGAATCTTCTATGAAGAACTTCCCCGAGAATATCACCTACGGCAATATGACGGGAATAGACAGCGTTGAAATAAAAGAAAGATTATTGGACAAATGGAATCACTGATAGTTAAAGAACTCAACAAAAAATTCGACGGCAAGGACGCGCTGTGCGACATTAATTTTGAAGCAGTAGGCGGCGAATTCCTGTCGATACTCGGTCCGTCCGGGTGCGGCAAGACCACGCTTCTGCGTATCCTCATCGGGCTTATTCGCGCCGATTCGGGAAGTATAACGCTTGACGGCAGGGATATCACAAACGCCCCCCCCGATAAACGCGATATGGGAATAGTATTCCAGAACTACGCGCTGTTCGAGAATATGACGGTGCGGCGCAATGTGGAATACGCGATGAAGTTCCGCCCCGAATTGAAGGCACAGGCGCGCGAAACGGCGAACCGCCTCATCGAACAAGTGGGGCTTACGGAACACGCGAACAAATTCCCTGCGGAGCTTTCGGGCGGTCAGATGCAGAGAGT
>DILZ01000060.1:0-6130 GCA_002425305.1 Ruminococcaceae bacterium UBA5579 | reverse complement strand
ACCGATGAGCGCGCTCGACGCGGCAACGCGTCTGTCCCTGCGCGAGGAGCTTAAACGCATACAGGCGGAAATGCACACCACTATGATCTACATAACGCACGACCAGGAAGAGGCATTCGCGATGAGCGACCGTATAATGGTAATGGGTGAAGCGCACATTCACCAGCTCGGAACGCCCAAAGAGATACTCGATAATCCTGCCGACGAATATGTCAAGAGCTTCGTTATTGACAACCTAAATAAGAAAATAGCGTCGCTGATGAAGTATGCGGGGGGCGCACAATGATAAAAAAACATTCTCTCGGTATAAGCGCAACGAAGCTGCTCATCGGCGCGTTCTTTCTTACGGCGGTGATTTTTCCGCTGTTCAGCCTGCTTATAAAACTGAAGGATGCCGATTTCAAGAAGATATTCGCAAATCCCTTGGTGGGAAGCAGCGTGATCCATTCGGTGTTAGTGGCGCTTACCGCTACACTGATCTCGGTGACACTGGCGTTTATACTCGCATGGTGTATGGTAAGAACGCGCGCAAAGCTGAAACCGCTGTTTCGCGTGCTGCTGATACTGCCAATGCTCGTGCCGTCAATTTCGCACGGTATGGGTCTTGTGATATTGCTTGGCTCAAACGGGCGGCTAACGCGGCTTTTGGGGCTTTCGCACGGCATTTATGGCTTTTGGGGCATAGTCGTGGGAAGCGTGTTGTATTCGTTTC
The DNA here is from genome assembly GCA_002425305.1 of Ruminococcaceae bacterium UBA5579. Classification (GTDB taxonomy): domain Bacteria; phylum Bacillota; class Clostridia; order Oscillospirales; family Ruminococcaceae; genus CAG-115. Next base: position 5,418 of record DILZ01000060.1, on the reverse strand, counting down.
CCGTGGCGTATCTGATGATATACGATATTCTGCAATATGAAAACGCCACGCCGTATGAAGCGGCGGCGGTGCTGGGTATCCCGAAAATAAACCGCCTTACCTCGATAACGTTTCCGTACCTGCGCAAGCCGCTGCTGAACGTCGTTTTCGCAACGTTTACCATGATAGTCACCGATTACGGCGTACCTATCATGTTTGGCGGAACCTACAAAACGCTTCCCGTGCTGATGTACGAGGAGGTTATAGGGCGGCTGAACTTCGACCAGGGCGCGGTTTTCGGCACTATGCTGCTGATACCCGCCGTTATCGCGTTCATAGCGGACATTTTCTGCAAAAACCGCGCGAACTCCGTGGTGACGAAACCGTTCGTTATAGCGAAAAACACTCCCCGCGACATCATAGCCACGCTGATTCCCGCCGTGGACTCGGNNTTCCCGCCGTGGTCTCGGCGGCGGTGCTTTACCCGATCATTTCTTTCGTGCAGCTCACTTTTGCGAACAAATACCCGATAGATATGACGTTTACGATGCACAACATCGAATCCACGATAGGCAAGGGCGCATTGGGCTTTTTGAAAAACTCGGTGCTGATAGCGCTGGCAGTGTCGGTTTTGGGAACGGTTATCGCGTTTATAAGCGCGTATCTTACGGCAAGGCTGCCTTCAAAAAGCTCGCGGGTGCTTCATCTGCTGTCTATCACATCGCTTGCCGTGCCGGGCATGGTGCTGGGTCTGTCGTATGTCATGGCGTTTAAGACCTCGTTTTTCTACGGCACGTTTGCAATATTGATACTGGTGAATAGCGTGCACTTTTTCTCCTCGCCGTATCTAATGTTCTACAACAGTATGGGCAAGCTCTCCGGCGATCTGGAGGCGGTAGGCGCGACTCTGGGAATAGGCAGGCTGCGAATGATACGCGATGTGTTTATTCCAACGCTGCGTTCCACGATAATGGAATCGTTTTCGTACTTTTTCGTAAACTCGATGATGACGATCTCGGCGGTTGCGTTTCTCGAAACGGCAAAGACAAAGCCCGTCGCGCTGATGATACCCCAGCTTGAGGCGCAGGTTCTGTTGGAGGCAATGGCGTTCATATCTGTTGTCATTCTCGCGGTGAACCTGATGCTAAAAGGCGTTATCGCGCTGATTAAAAAACTCACAAAAAGAAGGATACACAAAGCTTGATGCAACAAAAAACCGCCCCGACTTCTGTCGAGGGCGGTTTGCTTTTGACACTATGCGTACGATATCAGTCTACAATGTATGTCTTGATATCATCAAGGAACTCGCCGCAGTTGTCGCTGTGGATCCTCAGCTCAAGCTCCTTGGAGAGGTCGAGGCTGAAAATACCCATAATGGACTTAGCGTCGATAGCGTATCTGCCGCTTACGATGTCAACATCGAAATCAACGCCGGTAACGATACCAACGAAATTCTTAACGTCGTCAATTGTGTTTATGCGTACCTTTGTAGTTGTCATAACAAATCTTCCTTTCATTCGTCGGGCGTATTCGGACGCCCCCATATAACTTTTGTTTGCTTACCGGTTTACTTTACCATAAAATCCCCGCCTTGTCAATAGGGATTTTAAAGTATTTTAGAGAAATCGCTTAATTTTGTACATCTGTAATAAATTTCTCCGCGTCATCAATAAAATCTTTGCACTCTTCATCACTTCCGTGAAGAACAAGAACAAGGCTTTTCGTAAGGTCGAGGCTGAAAATACCCATAATAGACTTCGCGTCCACGGTGTATTTGCCCGAAACCAGGTCCAGCTCGAACGTGCGGCTGTTCGCAAGCGAGGTGAACTCCTTCACGTCCGCGATGGAATTGAGCTTTACCTTACATTCCGTCATAAGATCGCCGCCTTTCTTTTGTTTTCCGGTACCGCGCTCCACATAAGCAGAGCTTTGTCTATGTATATAAAGGAGAGTTTCTCATCTCCTATAAAATAATATAGCAATAAAACGCAAAATAGTCAATAGATTATTGCAAAATTCGGAGATTTCAAGTATAATATAATAGTAGAGGAGCATTGCTTTGGTGATATTGCACAAAGAACATATCTTTTTTTCGACAAATTATCCAAACGGAGATGATGTGGGCGATGAAAAAAGTGGAATTGGCGGCTCTTGTTATCGGAGCGGCAGGCGCGGCGTGGACGGCTTGGGATAATTTCCGACTGACCGTATCACGTTATGACATACCTCTCGCCGACCTACCTGCGGCGTTTGACGGTTACACGATAGCACAGGTGTCCGACCTGCACAACGCGCGGTTCGGTAAGGAGCAGAGCAAGCTGCTGTCGGCGATAAACGCGGCAAATCCCGATATGATCGCGATAACGGGCGACCTTTTCCATACGGCGCACCGCGATAATGCGTATAGCTTTCTCGAGCAAGCGTCAAGGCTCGCGCCGTGCTATTTCGTCAGCGGAAATCATGAGCAGCGGTTTGCGGATTACTTCTCCGCCATAGTTCCAAAGCTCAAAAGCCTCGGAGCGCACATCATTGATGACAAACGCGTTACTTTAACGCGCGGAGGAGACTTTATCACGCTTATCGGACTTGCCGACCCGACTTTCAGCAATTTGACGCCGCCCGAGCGGCTCACCGATGAAAAGCTGTCGCGGCTGGTGCGCGGCGAGTTTACGATACTGCTTTCTCATCGCCCGGAGCTTTTCCCCGTTTACGCGCGGTATAATATCTCGCTGGTACTGACGGGACACGCTCACGGCGGTCAGGTGCGCATACCGTTCGCAAAACGCGGACTGTTTGCGGTACATCAGGGATGGTTTCCAAAGTATACCGAAGGTATAATTGCAAAAAATATTACAAATCCGGAGCAAAATGACATACTGCCGTCCCATAAAGTCTGCACTATGGTCATATCACGCGGGCTTGGCAACAGCACTTATTATCCAAAGATCAACAACCCACCCGAATTGGTCATAGTGAAGCTATGCAAGAAAATGATATAGCTCTATATACCAAAAGTATATTTTATCCGAATAATAGAGAATTGTAATTCAGTCAATATGCAATATTGTATATTATTAAGCAATATTACAATTAGGCAAGGAGTGACAGAAAATGACTTATAAAGTGATCACCTTGGGCTGCAAGCTGAACTTCTGTGAAAGCGCAGCTATCGAAAAGAGCTTTGAGGAAAGCGGTTTCACGAAAGCAGAGGGCAAAGCGAACGTCTGTATCGTAAATTCCTGCGCAGTAACGAGTACCGCCGTAGCAAAAGCCCGTCACGCGCTCTCGAGGGCAAAGCGCGAGAACCCCAACGCCGTGACAGTTCTTTGCGGCTGCTTTCCGCAGAGCTACCCCGAGGAAGCAGGTCTGAAGACGGGCGCGGATATCGTAACGGGAAACGCGGAAAAAAACCGGCTGCCCGAGCTTGTAAAGGAGTTCCTGAAAACGCGCGTCAAGGCGGTGAAGATAAAGCCGCTTTCGCGCGAGTATGACACGGAAAGCGCCGTTCCGGACGAGGACAGAACACGGGCGTTCATCAAGGTGGAGGACGGCTGCGACCGTTTCTGCTCTTATTGCATAATCCCAACGGCGCGCGGACGTGTGCGCTCGCTGCCGCCCGAAAAGATAACCGAACAGGCATTGCAATGCGTTGAACACGGTCATAATGAGATAGTTCTCACGGGTATAAACCTCGGCTGCTACGGACAAGACCTCGGATCGACGCTCTCGGACGCGGTAAAGGCGGTCGAAGACGCTGGCGCGGAAAGGATACGCCTAAGCTCGCTTGAACCGGAAATGATAACGGACGAGGAAATAGTCAAGCTGCAGAAAATAAGGGGCTTGTGCCCGCACTTCCACTTGTCGCTGCAGTCGGGAAGCGACAGCGTACTGAAGCGTATGAACCGCAAATATGATAAAGAGCAGTATCGACACGTTGTCGAAAGTCTGCGCGGAGCTTTTCCGAACTGCGCGATAACCACGGATATGATAGTCGGCTTCCCCGGAGAAACGGACGAGGAATTTATAGAAAGCGTGGAATTCGCGCGGGAAATAGGTTTCGCAAAGATACACGTTTTCCCCTACTCGCTGAGGAAAGGCACTGTAGCGGCGGAAATGGAGCAGGTTCACCCGAACATCAAAAGCGACCGCGTGGATATGCTGACGGCTGCTGCGGTGGAGCTTGAACAAAACTTTTTTGAAACGATGCTCGGCACGGAGCATACGGTGCTTATCGAAAAGCCGCAGTCCAAGGAGTACTCGCACGGCTTTACCGAAAGTTATATTCCCGTGCGGATATACGGTGAGGAATTACCGCGGCATACCCTCGCGGATGTTCGGATAACGGATTATCGTGACGGGTATTGTATAGGGGTTGTCATTTAGGGCGAATTATGGTATAATTATAAGGGCATCTCTAAAAAGAAATATCTCACCGTCCGGCAAAGTTGAGCGGTGATCAAAAAAACTTCGGAGGATATAAAATGGTTTATCGGATTTATGTGGAAAAGAAAAAGCTGTTTGCCACAGACAGCGCGGCAACGCTCACGGATCTCACCACCGCTCTCGGGATAAAGAGCGTAAAAGGTGTGCGGATCATCAACCGCTATGATGTCGAGGGGCTGTCGGAGGAGAACTTCAAGGCAGCTGTGCCCACGGTGTTCAGCGAGCCGCCTATGGACGAGGTATATTACAAGCTGCCCGAACTTTCGGAAAACGAGCGTATGTTCGCGGTGGAGTTCCTGCCGGGACAGTTCGATCAGAGAGCCGATTCGGCGGCGCAGTGTATACAAATGCTCTGCAAGGGCGACCGCCCCGAGGTAAAGTATGCTAAGATATATATTTTAAGCGGCGAGATAGGCGACGACGAGTTTGCGCGGATTAAACGCTATCTGATAAACGCGGTGGAATCCCGCGAGTGCGGCTTTGAGGAAAAGGACACGCTCAAGGTAAGCTATTCGATACCCACCGAGGTTGAAACGCTGAACGGCTTCCTTAACAAATCGGACGAGGAGCTTGCCGAGTTTGTAACTCATTACGGTCTTGCAATGGATAACGACGATATCAAGTTCTGTCAGGATTACTTTAAAAGCGAGCACCGCGACCCGACTATCACCGAAATACGAATGATAGATACATATTGGAGCGACCATTGCCGCCACACCACATTCGGCACGATAATCGACAAGGCGGACATCAAGCCGCCGTATGTTGAGAACACCTACGCGCAGTACCGCGCCGACCGCGAGGAGCTTGGACGCGGCAGCAAACCGATCTGCCTTATGGATATAGCGACCTTGGCGGCGAAGAAGCTGAAAAAGGACGGGCTTCTCAAGGACCTGGACGAGAGCGAGGAAATTAACGCCTGCTCCGTGAAGATTACCGTGGACGTTGACGGCAAGGATCAAGAGTGGCTGCTGATGTTCAAGAACGAAACGCACA
>DILZ01000026.1:7075-7669 GCA_002425305.1 Ruminococcaceae bacterium UBA5579 | reverse complement strand
CGAATTTGTATTTGTTTGCCATAGTGGTATCCTCTCTTTACTTAAATAATGTGTTGCGGCAGAATGTTTTTGAATACTTGCGGTGCTGAACGCCTGCCGCGTGCGGTCTCCCGAAGCGATAGCGCGGCTTTGCGGCATTTCCTCCGGTGCGGCAGAGATACGTTCGCGGCAGCTTGCCGAAAGGGAGCGCGGCGGCTTCTCGGCAAACAGCGATGAGCAGCGCGTATTGGCGCTGTTCGGAAATTTTGTCAATGGGTATAGGTAAAATCGATAGATATCTATGAAATAAACGGTCTTGACAAATACCTACGAATATGGTATACTTAGTACAGAAAGAAAAACGGCAGCCATTCAATNNCTGCACCCATTCAAAAACATTCTGCCGCAACACATTATTTAAGTAAAGAGAGGATACCACTATGGCAAACAAATACAAATTCGAGACACTTCAGGTTCACGCGGGACAGGAAAGCCCCGATCCCGCAACCGACGCACGCGCCGTTCCCATCTACGCTTCCGCAAGCTATGTATTCCACAATTCTCAGCACGCGGCGGACCGTTTCGGGCTGCGCGACGCAGGCAACATCTACGGCA
>DILZ01000026.1:0-7016 GCA_002425305.1 Ruminococcaceae bacterium UBA5579 | reverse complement strand
CTCCGGCGCGGCGGCGATAACCTACGTTATCGAAACGCTGGCAAACGCGGGCGAGAACATAGTTTCAAGCGAAACGATCTACGGCGGCACATACAATCTTCTGGCGCACACTCTGCCGCGCTACGGTATCACCGCGAAATTTGTCGCTCCCGACCCCGCGTCGTTTGAGGCAGCTATCGACGACAAGACCAAAGCGCTTTACGTTGAAACGCTCGGCAACCCCAACTCCAACGTATCGGATATTGAGGCGATAGCGGAGGTAGCGCACAAGCACGGCATACCGTTGGTAGTGGACAGCACGTTCGCGACGCCGTTCCTGCTCCGTCCGATAGAGCACGGCGCGGATATCGTTGTACACTCCGCGACAAAGTTTATCGGCGGACACGGTACAGCTATCGGCGGCGTTATCATAGACGGCGGCAAGTTCGATTGGGCGGCGGGCAAAAAGTACCCGTGGATAAGCGAGCCGAACCCCTCTTATCACGGAGTTTCGTTCACTCAGGCAGCGGGCGCGGCTGCGTTCGTCACCTACATACGCGCGATACTTCTCCGCGACACCGGCGCGACGCTTTCCCCGTTCCACGCGTTTATATTCTTGCAGGGTCTGGAAACGCTCTCGCTGCGCGTTGAACGCCACGTTCAGAACGCGCTGAAGATCGTCGAGCATCTTGTGAAGAACCCCAAGGTCGAGGCTGTTCATCACCCGTCCCTGGAAAGCGAGCCGACACACGCACTGTATAAAAAGTACTTCCCGAACGGAGGCGGCTCGATATTTACATTCGAGGTAAAGGGCGGAGCTGCCGAGGCACAGAGGTTTATCGACAACCTCGAGATATTCTCACTGCTGGCGAACGTTGCGGACGTAAAGAGCCTTGTTATCCACCCCGCGTCCACCACGCACTCGCAGCTGAACGAACAGGAACTGCTCGAGCAGGGCATAAAGCCCAACACCATTCGTCTGTCGATCGGCATCGAAAACGCCGACGACCTTATTGCGGCGCTTGACAAGGCTTTTGACGCGATTTGAGTTTACACTTTCATATGACCCCCGAACCGATATTTTGGCGGTTCGGGGTGTTTTTGTCCCTGTCATTGCGCGGCAACCATCTTCGGGGCAGATGAAGCACAGTTCGTTTCAGACTGTATATAAACTTGCGGTTCTCTCCGCCTGCGGCGGGGAGCNNATATTGTCTATCTCTTTTTTCAAAAGCCTTTATTTTGTAAAAACGTTTTTTCTGCAAGCTGAGATGAACACGGAGCGTTTTTCATATTATTTTCACAAAAAAGTGATTGACAAATTATTTAAATTGCTGTATAATGTGTAATATCAAACAAATTAGTGGCATATCCAACAAAAAACAGCTCTGTGATATGTAAGGAGATGACATTATGGAAACGACCGAAAACAAGGATATCGGTATGCGGTTCAGAATGACGAACAATGCCATACGGCGGTATGTCGACCGCAATTCGGATCTGAAAAAAGAGATAGACAATATGACCTGCTCCAACGGCTGGATAATCGCACATCTCGGGCATATGGAAGCGTTGGGACGCGACGTATATCAGCGCGATTTTGAAAACAACTTCGGGATAACGCGTTCTACCGCGTCAAAGGTGTTGAAGCTGCTCGAAAAAAAAGGACTTATCGAACGCGTCCCCGTATCTCACGACGGACGAATGAAGAAGATCATTATGACGGAGAGGTCACGCGAGATAAGCATAAGGATGCTAAAGGAACACGAAACGACCGAAAAGCAGCTTACGCGCGGCTTTTCCGATGAGGAGCTGAGCACGCTGTGCGGTTTTTTGGACAGAATACAGGCAAATCTCGAAACCAATGATAAAAACGACAGATCGAGAGGAGAGATACTGAAATGATAAAAACTTTGGTGCGGTGTGTTCGCGACGCAAAGCTGCCCGCGATATTAACACCGATTTTTATGCTTGCCGAAGCGTTTTCCGAGGTAATGATAACCAATATTATGAAAAAAATGATAGACGATGGCATAAACTATAAGAATGCCGAGGGCGTTATCGTCGGAAATATGGATAACGTTATAAAATACGGCATAATACTGCTTGTTTTTACGGTGGCGGCGATGTTTTTCGGCGTTACGGCAGGTATGACAGCCTCCCGCGCAAGCTCACGGTTCGCGAAAAACCTCCGCCGGGATATGTACGCAAATATCCAGAACTTCACGTTCGCGTCGATCGACAAGTTTTCGCCTGCAAGTCTTGTCACGCGTCTCACCACTGACGTGACCCGCGTTCAGATGGCGTTTCAGATGATCATCAGAATAACGTTCAGAGCGCCCGCAATGCTTGTTTTCGCGTTTGTTTTCTCGTTCAGAACAAGTCCGCGGCTCTCTATGATATTCCTGTACGCGATACCGTTTCTGGTGCTCGTGCTCGTACTTATAATCAGAAAGGCATTCCCTATCTTTGACAAGACATTCAAGGCATACGACGACCTGAACGAATGTGTAGAAGAGAACGTCCGCGGGATACGCGTCGTAAAGAGCTTCGTTCGGGAGGAACACGAGATATCGAAATTCCAAAAGATATCGAACAAGATCTTCGGTCTTTTCACCAAAGCGGAGCAGACCGTTGCGTTCAACGCGCCCGCTATGCAGATAGCGGTCTACGGCTGCATAATCGCTATCTCGTGGCTTGGAGCGCACGCGATAGTTGAAAGCGGCAACGCGGAACCCGGGCTTACCGTCGGCGGGCTTAACTCTCTGTTTACCTACACCATTCAAATATTGATGAGCCTTATGATGCTTTCAATGATATTCGTAATGCTCACGATGTCGAAAGCCAGCGCCGACCGCGTCGCGGAGGTGCTTCGTGAGGGCTGCGACATCAACGACGGCGAACGCAACCTTAAAGAGCTTAAGGACGGCTCGATAGAGTTTAAGGACGTTTGCTTCAAGTACTTCGACACCGCCGAAAGCAACGCCCTCGACCACATCAGCGTGAAGATAAACTCGGGCGAAACGATAGGGATAATAGGCGGCACGGGTTCTTCAAAATCCACATTTGTACAGATGATACCGCGTTTGTACGACGTCACCGAGGGAGAGGTGCTCGTGGGCGGCGAGAACGTCCGCGACTACAATCTGGAGGCTCTGCGCAACAACGTTGCGATGGTGCTTCAGAAAAACACGCTGTTCAGCGGCTCTATCTACGAAAATATCCGCTGGGGCGACGAGCACGCCTCGGACGAGGACGTACAGCGCGTGTGCCGGCTTGCTTGCGCCGATGAATTCATACAAAAATTTCCCGACAAATACGATACGCACATAGAACAGGGCGGCGCGAACGTTTCGGGAGGACAGAAGCAGCGTCTGTGCATAGCGCGCGCGCTGCTCAAGCACCCGAAGATACTGATACTTGACGACAGCACCAGCGCCGTGGATACTCACACGGACGCAGTGATAAGAAAAGCCTTCCGCGAGGAGATACCGGACACTACTAAAATAATCATCGCGCAGAGAGTAAGCTCCGTATGCGACGCGGATAAGATAATCGTGCTGGATAACGNNAGGATAGCCGATATGGGAACGCACGAAGAGCTTTATGAGCGCGGCGGGATTTACCGCGAGATATACGATCAGCAGACAAGGGGGGCGGACGAAAATGAGTGAAGAAGTTAAGGAAACGAAAACACAAGCGCCGTCCCGTATGAACGGCAGACCGCCCAAGGGCGCGCGCGTTCCGATGAAGCTCGATAAAAACGTTTTGAAACGGACTATGGCGTATCTGAAGCCGTATAAATGGCAGCTGTTCGCTGTCGTGCTGTGTATTTTGATGACAGCGGGTTCGTCGGTGGGTTCTCAGCTGTTTTTGAAAACACTGATAAACGACCATATCGAGCCGCTGCTCGTCGACCCGTCAATAGGCTACGGAGGACTTCTCCGCGCTCTTATCGTAATGGGCATACTCTTTTTGGGAGGCGCGGTGGCCGCGCTGCTCAACGCGCGGATAATGGCGAAGGTTTCTCAGGGAGTGCTGAAAAAGATACGCAACGATATGTTCACGCATATGCAGAGTCTCCCCATAAAGTATTTCGACACCCACTCCCACGGCGATGTGATGAGCTTTTACACAAACGACGCCGACGCTATGCAGCAAATGCTGTCAAGTGCTATACCGAGCGTACTGCAATCGGGCGTGACAATAATATCCGTGTTCTGCTCAATGCTGGCGCTTTCAGTGTGGCTGACGCTGGTCGTAATTGCGTTCCTGTTCGTTATATTGATGATCACCACCGTGATCGCCAAAAAGTCGGGGGCGTACTTCGTNNCGCCGACGTCAACGGCTACATCGAGGAGATGATAAACGGACAGAAAGTCGTGAAAATATTCTGCCACGAGGAAAAAGCCAAGGAGCAATTTGACGGGAAGAATATCGAGCTTTGCGAAAACACCTATAAAGCTAATGCCAACGCCAATGTTCTGATGCCGCTGAACAACTGTCTGGGATACCTTCTGTATGTTATTCTCGCGGTAATAGGCGGAACGATGGCGATAAACGACGTTACAAACGTGCGCTGCTTCGGTATTGGACTTATGACTATCGGTGACATCGTAGCTTTTTTGCAGCTTTCGCGCAGTTTTATTATGCCGATAGGGCAGGTATCACAGCAGCTTAACGCCATCGCTATGGCAATGGCGGGCGCGCAGCGTATTTTCTCGCTTATTGACGAGCAGCCGGAAACCGACGACGGATATGTGACGCTGGTCAACGCCAAGAGAGACGAAAGCGGCAAACTCACCGAAACAGCCGAGCGCACCGGTCTTTGGGCTTGGAAGCACCCGCACACAGCAGACGGCTCTGTAACTTACACGGAGCTTAAAGGCAATGTCGTGCTTGACGATGTGGATTTCGGATACGTTCCCGAAAAAATGGTTCTGCACAATATCGACCTCTACGCCGAACCGGGGCAGAAGGTCGCGTTTGTGGGAGCGACGGGCGCGGGCAAGACCACGATAACCAATCTTATCAACCGCTTCTATGACATAGCGGACGGCAAGATACGCTATGACGGCATCAACATCAACAAGATAAAGAAAGCCGACCTGCGGCACTCGCTGGGCGTGGTACTGCAAGACGTCAACCTGTTTACGGGAACGGTTATGGAGAACCTGCGCTACGGCAAGCCCGACGCAACGGACGAGGAATGTATCGCCGCGGCAAAGCTCGCCAACGCGGACGGATTTATCCGTATGCTGCCCGAGGGCTACAACACCGTGCTAAAGGGCGACGGCAGCGGACTTTCGCAAGGGCAGAGGCAGCTCATCTCGATAGCGAGAGCGGCGGTGGCAGACCCGCCCGTTATGATACTTGACGAAGCGACCTCCTCGATAGACACGCGCACCGAAGCAATAGTTCAGGCGGGTATGGACGCTCTTATGAAGGGCCGCACGGTGTTCGTTATCGCGCACAGGCTTTCCACAGTCCGCAACTCCGATGTTATTATGGTTCTTGAACAGGGACACATCATCGAGCGCGGCTCTCACGAAAAGCTCATCGCCGAAAAAGGACAGTACTACCGGCTGTATACGGGCGCGTTCGAGTTGGATTGACGGCGGAGCAGCATAATAAGCGTCTTCAAAGAACAGCCAATCGCATAAACGATAAAAACACCCCCGAGTGCCTGTCAAGGCTGACTCGGGGGGACTTTTTATCCGTGTGGACAGCACGGGATATACCGGTGAATGATACTCTGTTCATTTGATTTACAACCGCTATTCATACCCGTTTCCGTGGTGTCCGTTTCCGTGATGCCCATTACCGACACCGCTGCCGGTATTTTCCGAAAGCTCGGCTATGCGGCTGCGTATCTCGCTCATCGTCATTTTGCGAACATCGTCGGAGGTGACGTCGGGATCGAGCCTTTTCAGTTCCAGAAATGCGCGGTACTTTCCGCAGGGAAGCCCTGCCTCGTGCGCCAGCGCCTGCTCCTCGGAGCTTGCGGAATAACAATAGACATTGTTGTGGCCGTCAGCGCAAACCATTGCTCCGGAGAATATTTTTTCGGACTGCGCGGTGTTGTTCTCAATAACGGTTATGGTCATCACTTCGTCCTCAGACAACATAGCCGAGATGTTTTCGTTGTCGATGATCCTCCGAAGAGCCTCGTCATAGCTCGCGAACTTTAAATCAATCGTCTGTATAAGCGCCTTGCCGTCGTCGTTCAGCGGCTTAACCGAAACCACTCTGTCAAACATATTTACCCCCAATTCAACAGAGGGATTTATTTCGACGTCAATACGCGCGGTCGGAGTGAAATAAAGCTTCACTCCCGCAAACAGCAGCAAAGCCGCGCTCACGGCGGGGATCGCTTTCCGATAAACCGCGCGTCTTTTAAAGCCGCGTGATCTGTGCGCGACAAACATTTTCGTGTTGGTTTTAAGCTCCTCGTTCGCGCGTATTTCGCCGAAAGCAGACTTTATCTTATCTTCCATAACCTTCTCCCTCCAGCTTTTCCCTCAGCAGCGTCTTAGAGCGCGTCAAAAGCGTGTATATCGTATTGACGTTTTTGCGGAGGATCTTACTTATTTGCGGAGCAGTGTAATCCTCAAAAAAGTGGAGATACACAACGTCGCGATACTTTTGCAGCAGCGAGAGGACCGCTTCCAGAACGTCCTTGTTTTCCTGCGGCGAGTCATACGGCAGCTCGGCTATTTCCTCGACAGACACCGTCCGCGAGCGAAAGAAACTTTTGAGCCAATCCTTGCAGGCGTTTATAGTAACGCGGATAAACCACGCCTTTTCGTGCTCGTCGCTCTGAAAGACCTTGGAGCTGAGACAGTATTTGAAGAACACGTTCTGAAACACATCCTCGGTGTCGGCGCTGTTTTTCAAGTAGACGACGCAAAGCCGCCGAACGGTATCGGCATACCGTTCGACTGCCGTATTCACTTCGCGCTCGCTCCGCATCAATTCCGACCTCCGTTTTTATACGACACTGCCTCCGTGGTGGGGAAACGGCGGATTTGTCGACAGCG
>DILZ01000099.1:6771-9375 GCA_002425305.1 Ruminococcaceae bacterium UBA5579 | reverse complement strand
AGCGGATATGATTTCTAGTTCGGTATTATCGGAAAGCCCGCGCGAAGAGCTTTTTGAGCAGCCGCCGATCAACATAAACTCCGCGACTGCCGAGGAGCTGCAAGAGCTTTCCGGGATAGGGCAAGCAAAAGCCGCCGCAATCGTCGCCTACCGTGAGGAACACGGCGCGTTTTCCGATATATCGGAAATCAAGAGGGTGAACGGCATCGGAAACGGAATATTTGAGAAAATACGCGCAAATATAACCGTATGACCGCAAATCGAAATATGTGCGGGTCACAAAAAAGTCTGAGAGAGGGATAAAAATGGCACACAAAAGGGTCGTGCTGCATAATATCAAGCGATACTGTATTTTAATGATGGCAGCGGTTGTGGTCACAGCTCTTTTCAGCTCCTTGTCAGATGACCTGAAGATGCTGCGGAGTATTGACGGCAGCTATGAAAACATAATGCTCGCGCCCAAAAACAATGTTGAAAGCGGCTCGTTAATAAACATAAACACGGCTACAGTCCACGGACTTACGCGGATAAACGGCATAGGTGATGCTACGGCGCGGGCTATCGTCGAGTACCGCGAGGTGCACGGAGGTTTTAAGTCTGTCGGGGAGCTTGTGAATATAAACGGGATAGGCAAGAAAACTCTCGAAAATATACGGCGTTTTGTTACGGTTTAGGAGATGAGAATGTGAAAAACGGTATACCGCAGGTGCTGCTTTTGGGGAATGGTATCAACCGCGCGTTCAACAGCGATTCCTGGGACGAACTGCTTAATTCGATCGATAAGCGCAGCGAACGCTATGATATCGGCGGTTATCGTTGCCCCGAAACATTAAAGGCGATACTTATCACAGAGGACAGCCTGGAGAATGCCTTGCAAGATCAAAAGGAACGGCTGGGGAATCTGGGTACGGAAAAGCCCGAAAAGCAGATGACCCTTCTAAGACGGCTTATGAACATCGGCTTTGACGAGATACTCACAACGAATTACAGCTATGAGCTGGAAACAGCCGCGCTTGGTCAAAGCAATTTCAGCGAGCAGGCATTGCGGCGTATGCGGAGGCATACCGACGAGGTAAAGCGCTGCGAAACGAGCCTTTTGCTTCACACCTATAATAAGATCGAGCAGAACGGTCTGGAAAAGCGTATCTGGCATATCCACGGCGAGGCGCGAAAGCCCGATTCTATGATACTTGGGGCTTATTATTACGGAAATCTGCTCGGCAAGATAATCGATCTGAACAGGCGGCGCGGAAGATACTATTCGTCGGCGCAAACGCCCGTGATACGTTCGTGGACGGACGCTTTTCTGCTGGGGGACGTTTATATTTTAGGGTTTGGGTTCGGATTTGCGGAGAGCGATCTCTGGTGGCTGCTCAACCGCAAGAAGCGCGAACGCGGCCCCGTCGGGAAAACATATTTCTACGAGCTGAAACAAACGGACGGCATAAACCGCGCCAAGATAGATCTGCTGAAAATTATGAACGTTGAGATAATCTACAAAGACGTTTTGGACGGCGATTGGCAAGGCGTTTACGAATGGGCTGTCGGCGATATTGAAAAAAGAGTGGGTAAAAGGGTCATACGCAAATAGAAATTTTTAGCCATAGCATTTTTGATTTGGGGTCAAAAGTGATATGGCGTTTCTATTGACATAACGGCTGTGATATGATATAATGGTTGCTAAGATAAATCGGAATTTTCGCAATAAGGAGTGTTTCAAATGTTTTATAATGCAAAAGAATTTACAGTTAATGTAACCGGAGGAGTTGTGTCGGTCATATCGTTTGGCAAAGGCAAGAAACCACTTGTAATGGTTCCGGGGCTCAGGCTTTCTGACATAAAGGGCTCGTCAAAAGTAGTCGCATTATATTACCGTATATTTGCAAAGGAATATACAGTATATATGTTTGACAGAAAAGATAAAATACTTGAAGGCTGCACTATTCACGATCTGGCTGAAGATGCAGCAGAAGTCATGAACGAGTTACAACTAAAAAAGGTTTACTTATTTGGCGCATCTCAAGGTGGAATGATAGCTCAGGATATTGCGATCAACCACCCCGAAATGGTTTACAAAATGGTGCTTGGTGTAACACTTAGCAAAAATAATGCTACAGTAACGGAGGTCATAGAGCATTGGATAAAATTAGCAAAAGAGACGGGACTATCTGCTGTTGCTGCTGATTATATGTACAAAGGATACTCGGAAAAATATATAAAAAAGTACAAGTTTTTTGTACCATTAGCGATAAAAACACAAAAATTGATGACGGTAGAAAGATTTATCACTCTTGCTGAGGCGTGTCTTACCTGTAACACTTATGATGACCTTGATAAAATACAATGTCCGGTTCTTGTTCTTGGCGGAGGAAGGGACAAAGTTGTTACAGGAGAAGCCTCCAAAGAGATTGCTGAAAAACTGAATTGTGAGTATTACATATACAGTGAACTAAGCCATGAAGCATACAATGAGGCAAAGGACTTTAATCATAGAATATATGAGTTTTTTGCTAAGGGATAAATTCTGATTTATACGAGTAACCGAATATCAACAATACCCCCGAAGCAGTTATCATACTAATTTGCCGTCAAAGTGTAGACAAA
>DILZ01000099.1:4261-6680 GCA_002425305.1 Ruminococcaceae bacterium UBA5579 | reverse complement strand
AACCTCCTTTTTCTTTGTTTTTCTATTGACAAATCAAAAGGAATGTGTTATAATTGTTGAGTGATCGCCGATTTGTCGGCGTTTCAAATTTAATACGGTGTTTTCTTTGCACGAAGAACCCTCGGTTCTTCTACCACCGTTAAAAAACAAGGAGCTTTTTTTATGCGAAAAAATGAAATCTTCAACGTTAAGAACATTACAAGGCTGGCGCTTGTCGCCGCGATGTACGTCGCAATGACGCTTGCCGTGCCCGCGCTTTCCTACGGCGCGATACAGTGCCGTTTTGCGGAGGTGCTGGTACTGCTGTGCTTCTACCGCAAGGACTATTGCGCGGCGATGATCTTGGGCTGCTTTATCGCGAACCTGGTCAGCCCGCTGGGCTGGTACGATCTGGTTTTCGGCGTGGCGGCAACGGCTATCGCGGTGNNCGGTGCTGCCGATGTATTACTTCAAGAACATATTTCTTGCCGCGCTGCTCCCCGTTATCAGCAACGGGGTTTTAGTCGGCATAGAGCTGAGTCTGATTGGCGAGCCGTTTTGGTTCAGTATGGGGACGGTCGCGCTGGGAGAGCTGTTGGTGATGATACTCGGCGCGGTGATCTTCAAATTTGTTTTCGAGAAGAACCACGCGCTTATGCGGCTTATCGGCTCTGCAAAGAGCCGCAGCAAAACAACGGTTTGACGATAAAAACCCCGCCGAAACTTCATCGGCGGGGTTCGTTTATTCTTCGACCTCAATTATTTTGCGGTTCATCTCGATCGTGGGCTGAAGTCTGTCCATATCGTCAAATTCGCCGCTTATCGTAACGGCCATTATGTTATTCTTTGAGCTTGAGAAGTTAAGCAGGTTCTGCGCGCCGACATTGAACTTGTAAACAAGCGTTATTTCGGGAGGAATATCCTCTTTGCTTGTGAATACTATACGGAAGCTGCTGCAATTGGTAAACGCGAATGCCGCTTCGGTCTCTTCGTTGAACAGCAGAGGCTCTACTACTTTTTTGCGTTCTCTAAATTCGGGCTTGCCCTCGTCGTTGATATCATCATCGTAGACATTCTGCGCCGCAAGCACCTTGCCGCCGTTCGTCACGCCAACGGTAAGCGTCAGATCCTTGTAGATATAGTCCGTGGAGGACGGCTCGCCGTTCTCGTCCAGACCGTTGAAAACGCTGCCCAAGAGCACATATGTGTTCTTTCCCTCCTGTGTGAGAGTGTATGTGAAAACAGGCGCGTAAACGACCGTTTGATATTCGGAAAGTATCTCCGTCATTTCGACAGCCGATATTTGACCCTCGGTGTTCGAGTTCATTTTGTCGATTATCTGCGTCAATGTGGAGTTCGCGTCGACGTCATAGGTGTAAACTCTTGTAACATACATCTGATTTCCGTTCTTTTGCGGGATATCTCCGCAAAGCACCAGGTCGTGCGATCTCATTACAAACAGCAGAAAGATCGCGGCTATTGCGGCTATCAGCGCCGCTATTATGATACCAATTGCAACTTTCATATTAGCTCCTTATCGGGTTTATGTGTCTGTGTCAAACGCAGTATAGATTTGTGTCCCAATCCGGGATATATGGGTGATGCCGCAGATAGAATTTATATCGTTTGTTCAGCTCGCTTATCAGCAGCGGCAGTCTGAACATATCCTCGTTCCTGTGATACAGCGCAACGTTCAGCCTAGGACGGAAGTTCGCTATCGTTTCGGCGGCTCCGCGCAGCGCGTTCTCCTCCGCGCCCTCGACGTCTATTTTGATATAGGTCGCGGGCTGACCGCGCAGCATCGTGTCGGTTTTCATCATCTTGATGTCCTGATACCGCGCCGCTCTGTGAGTACCAACGCTTGCCGNNTGAGTACCGCCGCTTGCCGTGCTGCTCCTGCCCGCGCGCATATTGAACGTTATCGTCGTGTCTTCGTCCCAAGCCCCGACGTTATACGCCTCCAGCAGCGCCGAGCCTATCATATACAGCCGCCTTTTCAGCTTGCGGTAGTTTTTGTTGTCCGGCTCCATTGCGTACAGCTTTGTAAATTGCAGCGACGTGCCGTTCAGAAATTCCACGAGCGTATCGCCGTCATACGCGCCGAGGTCGACTACTGTCTCCTCCGTGCCGATTTGCAGAAGATCGAACTTCTCTTCGGCAGGGCTTTCGCACTCGCGAAGATATCTCAGCTCTCCGCTCAGCTTGTATCGGATAACGTTCTCAAAAACCTTTTTCGACTGCTCATCGGCAAGCATTTTATATACCCTCTGCAAGTCTTCCGAGTTTGCTTTGGCATACTCCAGGTCGAACACGCCTTCGCCGACCACGGGAACGTTCGGGGCGTAAAGCTCGTGCTTTTCCGACACCTCGTAAATATGCTCCATCACCTCGGGTATCTGAGAGCCGAAGCACACCAATATCATAAAATCGTCGCCGTACT
>DILZ01000099.1:0-4172 GCA_002425305.1 Ruminococcaceae bacterium UBA5579 | reverse complement strand
CGCCTTTATCTTTTCCGCGCCGTCGCCCATACCGTAAAGCACTATCTTCTTGTTCGTGCTTTTCAGATATGTCCAAAGGTCGCTTTCTATATCATCAAGGAAAAATGCCATTTCAATTTTCTCCTTTAAGTCTTTTTTCGGGGGAAATACTCCGTTAAGCCATATTCAGCTTTTCGATCTCCCGTATGCACTCCGCGAAAAGCTCGCTCACCTCATCGGTGTCCAAGCGGTATTTCGCCGCGATATTGTCAAACTCCTCCCATTCTCCGTCGGAATAGAACAGCGCCATTTCAAATACGTCGCTGTACATTCCACCACGGCGCAGAAGTCCTTTTTTGATGTCGTTGGTAAGCGGAAATTCGTCCAGCGCCTGCGCCAGAAAGCGTTCGCCGCTGAACACCATCATCGAAAGCAATCCCATAAGATAGAATGCCTCGCCTTGATTTCCCGCCGCAGGAATAAGCTCCGAAAGACCGCGGGAGAACTTCGCCAGCAGCAGCGCCAGCTTCATCAGCTCCATATTGTCGTTCTGCGATATCTTCTGCATACCCATAAGATACACCCATTCGCGCAGATAATCCAAACCGAGAATAAGTATCGCCTGGTTTATTGACGACACCTTGCTCGACACACCGAAATAAACGGAGTTTATCAGACGCAATATCCGCTGACACATTGCCGTATCGCGCGACATAACGTTCACGATATCCTTGATCTCCGGCTCAGGCGACGCCATCAGCTGCATCGTACCCATAAGGTTTACGGGAAGCGGCTGTATATTGCTTTCCGCGTTTGAAAACGGGTGCGCGAAATAATAGCCCCGCATATATGTGCAGCCCAGCTTTTTTGCGTACTCAAGATCCGACTGCGTTTCCACGTTTTCCGCAAGCATCAGCTTGTTTGAATATCGGCACACATATGCTGTATTTTCAACGGTTTTCTGAGGCTGCTTTATATCTATCCTTACAAGATCGCAATTTGACAGCAGCTCGCTTATCGCGTCCGATTGTCCCGCTCCCGCAAGCGCTATCAAATATCCGCGTTCTTTAAGATACTGTATCTCGTTCAGTACCAATTCGTCGTCGAGCTGCTTTTCAAGCACCTCCACCACAATTTTTTCGGGCGATATGTTTCTTGCTTCTCCGCGGACAAGCAGGTCGCTTGCGAAATTAATATACGCTCTCGCTCCGCCAACGATATCCTTTACATCAAGTCCCAAAACAGTTTCTGCCGGAGGCGCGTCTTCCGAAATGACGTTATGCGCGGTCGTTTCGCCGTTTATGCGATATAACAGCTCATACGCAAACACACTGCCGTCGCGGTCGAATATTGGCTGCCGTGTCATATATACATTCATTTGTTCGTCCCTCCGCAATATTATACATTTTCATTATACTACATTTTCGCTTTTTTTTCAAGTACTTTACTTGCGTTTTTTTGTGAATTTTCACCAAATTAGCGTTGCGCGTTTTTACGCGGGTTTCGCTGCCGTTATGTGAAGTAATAAAAAATCCCGCTCCGACCGGAACGGGATCTCGTATTGTATAAAGAAACAATTATCTCTTCGAGAACTGCGGTGCACGGCGTGCAGCCTTGAGACCGTACTTCTTTCTCTCCTTCATACGAGGGTCTCTGGTCAGGTATCCCGCTTTCTTCAGAACCGGTCTGTAATCGGCGTCCACCTGAAGCAACGCTCTCGCAATACCGTGTCTCACAGCACCTGCCTGGCCGGTGAAACCACCGCCCTTTACATTCACGATTACATCATATTTCTCGGCAGTATCAGTGGCAACCAAGGGCTGACGCACGATAACTTTCAGAGTCTCCAGTCCGAAATACTCGTCCATATCTCTCTTATTGATCGTCACCTTGCCCTTGCCGGGTACCAGATATACTCTGGCAATCGCTTTCTTTCTTCTGCCTGTACCATAATATCTCTCTGTCTTAGCCATGACTTATTCTCCTCCTCTCAGTCCTTTAGAATGTCAGCACTTCAGGCTTCTGTGCAGCATGCTTGTGCTCAGGTCCCGCATATACGTGCAACTTGGTGTACATCTGTCTTCCTAAAGGTCCCTTGGGAAGCATCCCTTTAACTGCCAGCTCGATCACCTCTTCCGGCTTCTTCGCCAGGTTCTCCTTCAGGGTTGTCTCCTTCATTCCGCCCACATAATCGGAGTGATGATAATAAATCTTCTGATCCATCTTCTTACCGGTTACCTTAATCTTCTCAGCATTGATAACAATCACATAATCACCGGTATCCATATGCGGGGTGAAAATAGGTTTGTTCTTGCCTCTCAATACCTTGGCAACCTCTGAAGCCAAGCGGCCGAGAGTCTGTCCTGTAGCGTCTACTACATACCATTTTCTATCGATTGTAGCCGGGCTAGCCATAAATGTTTTCATGATGTTTCCTCCATACTTACTTTTGCATTTTGCTCCGAAAGTCTCATATCCGGTAGATGTCCGGCTACCTTCCATGATCCTCGGGAACAGCTTTGACACACTGTTTTTACATTATCGAAAATGCATTGTCGGGGCTTTGACTCCGCATTTCTAAACACTGTCACAGTTGTATATTATATGATATGAAAGAACTGCTGTCAAGCTAATTTTACAATAAATAGTGCAATTTATATTTATCCGTGTTATAATACATGACAACAGGGTTCGCGAAGCGGTTCCTGTTGTACATTACTATATGGAAAGGTAATACATAGATATGAAGCAAAACAAAACAGGCAAACGAATTCTAAATGTCCTTTTAATCCTGATCGCAGTCACGATCCTGGGAGCGGGTGCGCTCTTGATCATTCATATGAGCAGTAATACCGCTGATCCCGGGGCGCAGGTCGCCGACAATTCCCTGTCCGAAGCGCCGCCGCAGGAAATACTCCCGGAAGCAACTCCAACTCCGGAGCCGACTCCCACGCCTACACCGGAACCCACGCCTGAACCGGAACCCGAAGAGCGCATCATCACTCTCATGGCCATTGGCGATGACCTGATGCACCTAGGTGTAGTAAATATGCTCTTCCCATGTGGCTACGCAGNNCAGCAATATAACCGATTTTCTGGACACCGCCGATATCAAGGTGATCAACCAGGAAACGATCCTGGGCGGCAACGACCTTGGTTTCTCCGGATATCCCCTGTTTAACTCACCGGTCGAGGTGGGTGACAGCATTGCGGACGCAGGTTTCAATATTGTCCTGCACGCCAGCAACCATGCGGCGGACAAAGGTCTGAAAGGTCTGCAAAACTGCGTAGCCACATGGGAAGAGCATCCCGAGGTCCTGATGGTGGGCTTCCACATGGACCCTGAAGAGGAGGGAGAGAGAAACATCCCTATTTTAACTATTGAGGACACCACCTTTGCCATTTTAAATTACACCTACAGCCCCAATATGGAGGTACTGCCCCAATATCTGTGGGGACGCCTGGACATGCTCTGCGATTACGACAAAAATACCGGAGCGATCAGTTTTACCAAGCTAAATCCCCAGGTGATAGAAGACATCCAGGCAGCTCGGGAGCTGGCTGACGTGGTGATCGTCTTCCCTCATTGGGGCAACGAATATCAGCTCAAGCCTTCCGTTTACCAGAAACAGTTTGCCATGCAGATGACCGAGGCAGGAGCTGACCTGATCGTCGGCACTCATCCCCATGTAATAGAACCCGTGGAATGGATCGAGGCGGAGAACGGCAATCGTGCGCTCTGCTATTATTCCCTCGGCAATTATGTATCTACCCAGAAAAAACCGATGACCATGCTGGAAGGCATGGCATGGGTCACATTCCTGGCAACGGAAGAAGGCGTGTCCATCGTCGAAGAACAAACCGGCGTCCTTCCCCTGGTATGCCAGGTCAACAGCAACCCGACTCGCATTGAAGCCATCTATCTGTTGGAAAACTACACTGAGGAGCAGGCAAACGCCCACGGCATCAAGACCTATGGCGATGCCCCGCTGACCATGACGGATCTTCAGAAATGGACCACAGAAGTATTCGGGGACATGGTAATCACCGCCAGGGAAGCCCTGACAGGGGAACGGGATCCCGAACCCGAAGATGAGACCGCCGGGGAACCGGCAACGGAAAAAGATGGGGAAGTGGATTAATCCACTCCCCTTTTTTATTACCTAATTAGGCATTTGCGAGACTCAGGATTG
>DILZ01000104.1:17127-23086 GCA_002425305.1 Ruminococcaceae bacterium UBA5579 | reverse complement strand
GCCGCTGCTCAAGGCGGCAACGGCGAGCTTCGGCATAACCGCGCTCAACGAGCTTGAGCAGATCGCCGATAAGAAGTCCATTGCGGAGGACGGCAGCTTTGCGCTTAAGACTATGGAGTTCATAAATTCGCGTATTGTCGATTTTAAGAAAGAAGACGGGCATCTGTACGCTATCTACGGCACGCCCGCGGAGAATCTCTGCGGCTTGCAGATACAGCAGTTCCGCCGCAAGTATGGCATAATGGAGAACGTGTCCGACCGCGAGTATGTGTCGAATTCATTCCACTGTCACGTTTCCGAGGACATAACGCCGATACAGAAGCAGGATTGCGAGAAACGTTTCTGGAACCTGTTCAACGGCGGTAAGATACAGTATGTGCGCTATCCTATCGACTACAACAAGGGCGCTGTAAAGAGCCTTGTGCGCCGCGCTATGAAGAACGGCTTCTACGAGGGCGTGAACCTTTCGCTTGCGTATTGCGACGATTGCGGCTACGAGCAGCTTGAAATGGACGTCTGCCCGAAGTGCGGCAGCAAAAATCTTACAAAGATAGACCGTATGAACGGCTATCTGAGCTATTCGAGAGTAAAGGGCGACACGCGACTTAATTCGGCGAAAATGGCGGAGATCGCGGACAGAAAATCAATGTAGAATAGCGGCGCTTCTGATTTCACAGAGTGCTGTGTCCGGTTAAATCAAGTAGACCATAACATCACCTCCCCGTTATATTGATGAATTTGGAGGAATTACATTGCGTTATCATAATATAACAACCGACGATATGCTAAACGGTGACGGACTGCGCACTGTGCTTTGGGTCGCGGGCTGTACACACCACTGTGAGGATTGCCAGAATCCGATAACGTGGGATATTGACGGCGGAATACCGTTTGACGAAGCGGCGGAGCAGGAGCTTTTCGAGAAGCTCGCGCCCGACCATATAAGCGGCGTGACGNNGGCGGCGATCCGCTGCACCCGCAGAATCGAGACGACGTGACGCGGCTTGCGAAAAAGTTCCGCGAGGTGTTTTCCGATAAGACGGTGTGGCTGTATACGGGCTACACGTTCGAGGAGATAAGAGAGCTTGAGGTCGTGCGGTATTGCGACGTTATCGTCGACGGCGAGTTCATAGCCGCGCAGCTTGACCCGAAGCTGCATTGGAAGGGAAGCGCCAACCAGCGCGTTATTGATGTTAACGAGACGATACGGTTAAATAAAATAGTGCTTTTTGACTGAAAAATTCGTTGTTTTTCGCAAGAAAATATACTTGACTTTTTTGACTAAAGGATATATAATATAATTGTTCACAAATAATAATTATGTCGGCGTGTTGAAGTCACGCTGCGCGGAAACGCGGCAGACTTTAGCACACCGCTGTCTGTTTTTTGTGTTTTTTTCCGCTGTAAGGAAAACAAAAACTTTTTTGAAAGGCGGGATCTTGCCATGCCAGAGTTTACTTCTCGACATGATTCCGATAAACGGGTCATCCGTACGAAAAAGGCAATTAAAGCGGCACTTTTCAAGATAATGGAAGAGAAGGATATTTCCTCTATAAGCATAAGCGAGCTTACGCAGGAGGCAAATGTCAATCGAAGAACATTCTACACACATTATCGGAACATAACCGATATACTCGACGAGATCGAGGGCGATCTTGTCGAGGCACTCGGAGGCTTGGTTCAAAGCATAGACCTGAAGGCTTCCCGAAAAAGCGCATACGATCTGTTTATCGGTTTGGATACGCTTATTACGGTAGAGTTTGATTATTATTTTCATTTGGTACGCGTAGATATGCGCGGTTTACTTATGTCACGGCTGAAAAATGTCATCAAAGAAATGACGGATATGCTGTTGGAGCAGTTGTGCAAAAAGCACGGCGAGAACGCTGCCATAGTGTCGTCGTTCATTGTCGGCGGTTTTTTGAATATGTACCTGGAATGGCATATTCATCCGGAAAGCTGCAAGATAGAGCAAGCGGCGGAGCTTGCGGGGAAAATGGTGGAGCTGTGTATTGAAAACGTGAATACGGTTCTTGCAAATGGCGGAGGGAACGTCGAATTTCGGCTTGCCTAGCGTAATTGATCCTTGTGTATAAAAATATTCGGTTAGCTTAGCTATACGGCAGTAACGCCGTATAGCTTTTTTGTTAATAGTTGACTTTTTTTTACGGGTTTGTTATAATATAAACTAGAGAATAATATTTTCGATAAATTTAATTGTTTAGCGGGTTAAAGGAGTGATACGGTTGAATGGATCATATTCAAAACGTAAATGGTCAAGGCTAAGTGTGATTATTGTCTTTGTTGTATTAATATCGCTTTTTTTGTTCCCGTGCGCGTGCTTCAAAAAAGCAAAAGCACAAGGGATACCGGGGTATCATCTAAATAACTATTCAACGTTTTTGTATAACAATTCCAACGGCTTACCTACCTCAGAGGCAAACGACATAGTTCAATCTAAGAACGGATACATATTTATAGGCAGCTACAGCGGACTTACCTTTTATGACGGAGTTTCATTCGAGCGCTTCAGCGCGCAAACGGGAATTACAAGCACGGTAAGCCTTTATCTTGATAAGGACGACAGACTATGGATAGGAACGAATGACAGCGGACTTGTTTTGTATGAAAACGGCGAGTACACTTATTACGGACGCAACGCGGGTCTTATGTCGATGTCGGTCCGTTCAATAACGCAGGACGACAGCGGGCGAATAATATTTGCGACGACGGAAGGGCTTTACCGCGTCGACGAGGAAAGCAAAACCGTTCTTCCGATAAATGATCCCGTGGTCGACGGAAGATATCTGATGCAGCTTACGAAGTGTGTCGACGGAGTTATCTACGGTATTACGCTGGAGGGAGTTTGCTTCAGCATCGAGGATCTGAAGATAACACACTCTGTCAGCAGCGACGAGCTTGATATAAGTATGGCGAACTGCATAGCTCCCGATCCCGAAACAAAAGGAAAGGTATGGATAGGCTCGGACGAATCCGAGGTGGTGTGCGGAGATATTTTCAACGGAATGTCGGGCAGCAAAAAATATTCCGTTGCGCCGAGCGTCAGCATAAACTCAATATACCCCGCCGAGGAGGGATCGTTCTGGATATGCTCCGATAATGGCGTAGGAATGTTGAACGTCGACGGAGAGTACACCACATACCCCGATTTTCCGCTTAACAATTCCGTTGAGAAGATGATAGTGGAT
Source organism: Ruminococcaceae bacterium UBA5579 (assembly GCA_002425305.1). Taxonomy (GTDB): domain Bacteria; phylum Bacillota; class Clostridia; order Oscillospirales; family Ruminococcaceae; genus CAG-115. The sequence goes on along the minus strand of DILZ01000104.1, from coordinate 19,877 downwards.
TACGAGGGAAATCTATGGTTCGTATCGTCGCGCCAGGGGGTTATGAAGGTGGTCCGCAGCGATTTTACGAACGTAAGTAAAATCGCGGGATTGGATAACCGTGTCGTAAACGCAACGTGTATTTACGACGACGAGTTGTATATAGGTACGGATAACGGACTTATCCTACTTGACAGCAACGGAAAGAAAAAGACCACTCCGCTTACCGAAGCGCTGGAGGGAGTGCGCATACGCTGTATCAAAACGAGCCTGACCGGCGACCGCTTGTGGCTCTGTACATACAGTGAAAAAGGCTTGATATGTTATAACGGCAAAACCGGAGAGTGTGAGTATTTCAACAGAAAAAACGGAATGAAATCCGATAAAGTTCGCACGTTAGAGCTGCTTTCCGACGGAACCGTCGTTGTGACCGCGACAGGCGGCGTGGCGTTTATTAAGGACGGCAAGATAATAAAGACATTAGATGAGAGCAGCGGTCTTGGAAACACCGAGATACTTACCATATGTGAGGGCAGTGACGGCTTGATCTATATGGGAAGCGACGGCAGCGGCATCATTGTTACGGACCGCGAAAAGGTTCTTAACAGGTTTGGATTTGACGACGGTCTTAAATCGGAGATCATTCTGCGCTTGAAGAAAGACCCGAAAAACGGCGCGATGTGGGTTATAACGGGAAACTCGATAGCCTATCTGGAAAACGGCAGCGTCAGAACGATAAGCAAATTCCCATATTCCAACAACTTCGATATGGTGTTCGATAACAGCGACAGAATGTGGATATTAAGCAGCAGCGGCATTTATACGGTAAACAGAGAGGATATGATAGCCGACGAAAATCTTGAGTATTCCTTCTATGATGTAAACTGTGGACTGCCCTGCGTTGCTACCGCGAACTCATACAGCTGCGTGGCAGAGGACGGTCAACTGTACATTGCCGGAGTTTCCGGAGTATCCTCGATAAACATCAACGAGGAAGAGAACACGGCGGGCGGAATAAAACTAAGTGTGCCTTATATCGAGGTCGATGATGAGCGTATTGTAATAAAAGACGGGGAGACCGTGACGATACCATCTGACTGCAAAAGACTTACATTTCACGCTTTCGCGCCGACCTTCCAGCTTACAAGCCCAAGGTTTTCGTATTTCCTTGACGGCTTTGACGATGTAAAGCTCACCTTTACGAAGCAGGAGATGCAGCCGATAAGCTATACGAACCTCAGATCGGGAAACTATACGTTCAAATTCTCCATTGTAGACACGATGACGGGCGAGGAAACGGAAACGATAAGCGTAAAGCTCGTTAAGAAAAAGGCGTTTTTCGAGCAGTTTTGGTTCTGGTGCGTAGTCGCGGGCATTGCTCTTGCGGGCGTTATGCTGTTTATGATCATTATCGGTAAGATGAAAACTCGCCGGCTGATGAAAAAAGAAGCGGAAAACCGCGAGTTCGTAAATCAGATAATCAAGGCGTTTGCGAAGTGTATCGACCTTAAGGACAAATACACCAACGGTCACTCGTTCCGTGTGGCAAGATACGCTGAAATGATAGCGGAAAAGATGGGATTTGACGAGCAGCGTATAACGGACATCTACAACATAGGCTTGCTGCACGATATCGGAAAGATAGCCGTTCCGGATAAGATATTGGGCAAGCCCGAAAAGCTCACGGATGAGGAGTTTGAAATAATCAGTCAGCACGCGCTGAACGGTTATGAGATACTCAAGGAGATTGTAATACGTCCCGAACTCGCCGTAGGAGCGGGCTTCCACCACGAGCATATTGACGGCACGGGTTATCCATTCGGAAAGACCGGCGAAGATATCCCCGAGATAGCGCAGATAATAGCCGTTGCCGATACATTTGACGCAATGAACTCCACGCGCCCGTACCGACAGCAGATGTACGCGGAGGTCATTATAGACGAGATGCTCAGCATTTCCGGCAAGCAGCTTAACACGGATATCGTTTCCGCTTTTTTGGAGATAGTCCGCGAGGGCAAATTGGACAGTGTGCTTGTATGGGAGAATAAAAACAAGAAAGCCAAAGTGTATCAAGCTGCCGAGAATACCGGTAACGCCGATTCAAATGATAACCAATAATCAAATTATCTCCCGCCGTTTAGGCGGGAGATTTTTTTGTATAGATCGCGTTTACTTGTTTACTATAGGGAAACGCCCTAAAATCTGTTATATTACATTATTTAAACAGGCGAGATAAGTATCGTCCTTTTGTGTTGTTCTTTCGCGTAGTTTACCGTTTGCATAGTGCCGCCCTTTATTCCGTCAAAAACGGCGACCAGCACGTCGCAAAGCTCCACAAGCGCCTTGTTTCGTTTAAGCATACAGCCTCTTGAATATTGTGGTGAAACGGTGATCTTCTTACTGCATTGCTCCAAAATCGAGTTGTAACGGCACCTGTTTTCTACGCTCCACTTATCGGATTGCTCGGGGCAGGGTATCACCGCGTTAAGCCGTATCTGCGGGAATTCGTCTTTCAGCTGCAAAACTGCCTCCGCTGCCCAGGTATCCACGCCCAATGCCATTCCCGAAAAGAACTCCTCCGCTCCGTTTTTGATAAGTGATCTGATTTGCTCGCTGAGACGTTTTTTCAGGTCGACGCAAAGAGGATCGTCCTCGCCGAAGAACGGTAGCTTTTCGGGACGATAGCCCGTAAAAGAAACTCTGTACATATCATTCCTCCGTGTCGGGGTGCTGTCTGCGGTATTCAAGATATGAGTCGAGAATAACGGCGG
>DILZ01000104.1:7309-17061 GCA_002425305.1 Ruminococcaceae bacterium UBA5579 | reverse complement strand
GCTCGTCCCACATTTTCACGGGCAAGCCCAGTATCTCGCGCAGCTTTTCCGCAAGAGCGTGACACTTTTCCGAGCGTTCGCCGCGTGTGTTGTTCATATTGATGGGATCGCCGACAACTATCATCTCCGCCTTGTTTTTTTGAGCGGCGGCGGCGATCATCTCTGCACAGCGGTCAAAATCGTGCATATATATCGTTTCAAGCGGCGAGGCGAGTATCTCTCCCGCGTCGCTTATAGCAAGACCGGTACGAGAGTCGCCATAATCCACACAAAGAATTTTCATCATTTTGCTCCGTTCTGAATTTTTGAATTTATTATATCATATTCCGGGCTTGTTGTCAAGATAATTTTCGGAATACGCGCAAAATTTTCGGCTGACATTATGTGCGCTAAACCAGCTTGTCGACTATCTCCGTAAGCGCATCGACGGATTGTTTAAGCTCGATAAACTCTCCGTAGTTCTCGCGGTAAAGCTCTACGATAAACGCGCCGTCAAAGCCTAGCGAAAACAGCTTTTCGGTGAACAGTGAAAAATTGAAATCCCCCTTGCCTATCGGCAGACAGTCCTTGTCGGCGTTTGCGTCGGAGAGGTGACAGTGTATGATGCTGCTTCCAAGAGCGTCGATATATTCCATCGGGTCATTGCCGCTTCGCCGCGCCTGCTTCAGATCAAGCACGAACTTCGCGTGACCGCCAAGCTCACGTTTCATTATCTTTAGGAACTCTATGTCGCCCGACATACAATAGCTTACATTCTCCTGAGCGACCGTTACGCCGTAACGCCCGGCAAGCTCGCTTAATAAGCGGAACTGCTCGAGATAATGCCCGACCGTGCATTTATTGCTCAGTATCGCGCCGTGAAGCACAAATATCTTCGCGCCCAGCTTGTTCATCGCCCCGAAGAACTCCTCGTAAAGCGTCATCATTTCCTCAATGCGTCGGTCGTAGGACGAGAAAAGAAAAACGCTCTCCATAGGGCTTGAAAACGGGTGGAACGAGGTTATCGTCATATCGTTTTTGTCGCGTATACCGCATACCTGCGAGAGGTACGGCTCGCGCGCCTCAACGGTCGCGTTAGCGAAGACCTCTGCCGTTTTAACGCCCATTTCCGCAAGCACCGCGAAGGCGTCCTCAATGTGAAGCGGATAAAGCGACGCGGTTGATACTCCTATATTCATTACATTCAGTCCTTTGATTAATTAATAATTATATCATAATTTCAAGCGTCTGTCTCGCGGAGAAAAATCAATGATATAAGCTATATATCCCTCGGTACAGCCAACGGCGTTCCGACATTTTTATTATAGCATACTCCCCGGTAAAATTCAAGAATAATTTCAATTATTTGCCGAATAATAAGGAAAAGGGGTGATCATTTTGTCGATCGTTTTGATTAGAGCCGTCGTTTTGTATATCGTTCTTGCGTTTTCGCTACGGCTTATGGGTAAAAGGCAGCTCGGGGAGTTACAACCGTCCGAGCTTGTTGTGACTATCCTCATCTCGAACATCGCGGCGATACCGGTCGAGGACAGCTCCGTGCCTATGATAATGGGTATCATACCTATTCTGACGCTGGTGTGTATCGATGTTATTATGTCGGGGATAATGCTGAAATCCACAAAGGTTCGAAAGCTTATGATAGGCTCGCCGCGCATTATAATCAGCGAAGGCGAGATACTCCAGAAAGAGATGAAGCGGCTGCGCTACACTGTCGATGATCTGACAGAGGCAATGCGAGAGCAGCAGATATTTGATATCACGCAGGTTCATTACGCGATCGTCGAAACCACCGGCAAGATAAATTTTCTCCAGAAAAAAGATTTTCAAAGCGCCGAAAAGCAGGATGTGGACGCGGGCGGCTCCACAAAGAACCCTCCTTCCGTCATTATCCGCGACGGCGTTATCGACAAGGCGCAGCTGCGGCTGCTGGGGCTTGGTGAAAATTGGTTGAAGAAGATACTCCGCGAAAACAACATAACCGAGAAGGACGTGTTTTTGCTTACCACGGAAAGCGGAGGCAAGTATACTATTATCAAGAAGGCGGGATAATTTATGGGTCGGATAATCGTAAGCATCGTTCTTTTAGTGCTGATGACAGGACTGTGCGGTTGGTCGGTAGCAGCCGTGAAGTGGAAAATGAACAGTCTGAGCGCTAAAATAGAGGAAGTGGAAAAGTCTTTTGAGAACGGCGACCTTGAGAAGTGCGTAAAGGTGGCGGGTGAGCTTGAGGACGAGTGGAAGGCGTTTATGGCTCACGCGGTGTTGATAAATGACCTCGGACACGCGCTTGATATCACTACATCTATTGCGGAGATATATTCGTTCGCGCAGTTGGGCAATGAGGAGCTTTACGCCGCGTGTGACAGGGCAGAGGTGCAGATAGAGATATTTGAGGATATGCAGCTGCCGACGCTCTGGAAGATATTGTGATAAAAAACGCCGCGTTAAACACACGCGGCGTTATGTACATATTATTCCCCCGCTGATCGCGGAAATGTTTTTAATAAACTTCTGTTCCCTGGAAGTAGAACGTAAGTATTTTCTTGTAGTCCCAGCCCCAGTACCTGGCAAGGTTGTTCGCGCCGTTCTGGCTCAATCCCACGCCGTGTCCGTAACCGTAGGTCGTTATCGTGAACTCCTGAGCATTGGGATCATAGTCGATGTCGAACGCGGACGAGCGGATATCGAATTCCATAATTATTTCTCTGAAGCGTCTTCCTGTTGCTCTCAGCGTATCTTCGTCCTTATCGACGAAGTAGTCATGTCCGCCGATCTTCATATCACCGACATATTTTCCTTCAGTGCGGTTTTCGATGATAAACCATTCCGCTGGGTCACCCGAAAGGCTGATATTCGCATTTTCGTAGATGCGTGATTTCATTTCACCGGCAGAGAACGTCACTTTTCTTCCGTAGTTGGGGTCGTATTTTTCGTCAAGCTCGCAATACACGCTTTGGAGATACGGGATATTACCGCCCCAGGTGTTCTTGCTGGAAGCCGTGTATCCTGCCGACGACGCGGAGTAAACAGCTTGTATAAGCTCGCCCTCATAGTAGATGCCCTCGCCGAGAACGGATTTTACCAGCGTCCGAACGGAATCGTTGGTGCTTTCTCTTAAAATGCAGTATGGTGCTTTTCCGTGAAGATTGCTGTATTTTACATATGTATAAGCCGCGACCGCCTGCGCCTTTATCGCTTCCGGAGCGAACGTGCTTCCTATTTCATTTTCGACTATCTGTGTTACGATATCGAGAGCGCTGCCCGAAACCTCTTGGTTTCCGTTCGTTACACGGAATATCTCGGCGTCCGGATCAATATCGGGCGGCGCGTCCTGAGGCTTGCTTGTTTCCTCGTTGGAGCTGCTTGATGACTGTTCGGGTTCCGGTTCAGGTTCCGGTTCGGGTTCAGGTTCAGGTTCGGGTTCCGGCTCGGGTTCCGGTTCAGGTTCCGGCTTCGGTTCAGGCTCCGGCTCCGGTTCGCTTGAATTTTCCTCGGAGCTTGAAGAAACCGGCTTTTGGGTAAGTTCCAAAACCGACGATGTTGGCCGATATGACGACATTACCGTTTTATCCGCAAGTCCGGGTCTGACGAAGCCAAGGTTCTCGATAGTGACCTTGCTTGTCGTCGTACCGCCGCTTGTGTTATTGTCGCTGCTTGTAAAGTCGCCGCTGCTTGTTGTATCGTCGCCGATAAAATCAACCGTCCCCCCGTGTTTGTTCGGGTTTTCGGACGTTGGCTCGCTTGTCGGCGGGGAAGTGTCGATCCTTTCGCCGTGAACCGTGCCCGTCACCGCACAGCAGAAGACGTATACGTTGCATATTAACAAAGCCACAATGAGCTTTAGAAATGAAAAATGCTTCATATTATTCTTTCCTTTATCATTCAGTCTTCGTATCCGACAAGAAGATTTTTATCCCATTTTCTGCCCTCCCACTTATAATTGTACTGTTTATAATACATATCATAGAATTTCGGGTTGGGGTTTGCGTAAGCCTTTTCCACATCTACCGAGGGATCTTCTCCGGGTCGTGTTTCCCGCGCGAGCAGAACAAACCGCAGCTCGGTTTTGCCATAGCCGAACATACAGGTCGAGAGCGTGAGAAGCTGATCGCCGTACTGTACGTTGACGTCGGGATTATAGAACGTTGAGCGGTCAAGTATTTCCGCTACATATTTGTTAAAATCCTCTTTGCTGCGGAAATTCTGCTTGTTGTGATAATAGAACACATCGCCGGCATCCTCCTCGGTATTCAGCATCATAGCCGCAAATACCTTGTAGGTGGAGGTCTTGTAAAGAGTGCTGAATTCAACGGTCGGGTGATTTTTGTAGAAGCTGATGTTGTTGTGGTCGGAGTTGGAAAATCCCCAGTTAAAGTAGTAGGGAAGCCGTCCGAAATATTCGCCGGATTTCATATTGTGTCCATAGATCACGATATTCGCGGGTTCGCTTGTGGGAGTGATCCGTCCGCGATAGTCCGCGAAAAGCGCTCCGGATTTAACCGCGTTGCCGTCAAAATCGGTGTTGAGATATTTGTCGTTGTCGCTCGTCTGCATTACGACATAATCTATCCAGCGGTAACTCTCGTTCGTCCCCTGAATGGTAAGCCAGCCGATCGTTTCGGGGTTTTGATCCAGCAACGGTTCAAATCTGCTTTGCACGCTGCGCTGCGGATAGGTTATCGGTCCAAAGCCCTCCGGCTCGGTTGGCGTGGAGCTTTCCGGAACGGAGGCGATCGGCTCGGGTGGAACGACCACGGAGTTTACGGGAGCAGAATGAAATGCGTTTGCCCGGTCGTCGTCAAGCTTGTTGGTTTTAGCTCTTTGTGNNAAGAGCGTCGCTTGCCATCAAGGAGAGCGCTGTCACCAATACGCAGGCGGCGGCCAGGAAGCATATCTTTCTTATTACCTCTGAGGTTTTATCGCCCTTCCACGGAAAAAGATATTTTGCAATGCGAACAAATATATTGTCTTTTTTATTGGATTTGCTCATTTCATTTCCCCTTTTCAAAATAAAAGCAATAATGTATGAAATGTTTTTTGAATATCCGCCGCTTGGGCGGTGCGGCGGATATTCAAATTCTTACCCTAAGATCCGTCAGCCGCCGTTATATCCCTTCAGCTTTGAGGTGTCCCAATTACTGCCGTACCACTTTGTTTTAGTCAATTTATAGTAGTATTCCCAAAGTTTGGCACCCCAATTCCTTTCGGCAACAGAGGTGTCCACATACTCGCTCTCGCCGGGACGTACCTTTCTCGCAATGACCGCGAAACGTGTTTGCTTATCTCTTCCGGTAGGCCAATAGCAAGTGGAAAGAGTAAGCAGCTTGTCGCCGTATTCGAGGTCCACATCTGTGTAGAACCAGCTTCTGTCCATAATCTGAATGATGTAATCGTTGAACTCTTCCTGGCTGTGGAACTTGGTTTTTGTGGTGTAATCGAATACTTCGCCGTATTTTTCCTCGGTGTTGACAACGATGCCCGCGAATACCTTATAGGTCTCGCTTGGACCGCCGTCTCTTTGCAGCATAATGGTCGGGTGGACCTTATAGAACGCCAAAGGCTCTCTGGATACGTCGTTCGGAACGTAGTGGTTTACATAGGCGAAGCCGTATCCGCTTTTCAGGTTATGTCCAAAGAGTATGATGTTGTCGTCTGTGCCGTCCCAATCGTTTCTCCAGCTTGAGAATATCTCACTGGAAAACTCTTCGTAATTTTTGTCAAAGTCGTGGTTAGTGTAATAATTGGGGTTGTTCGGGCTTTGAAGCACAACGTGGTTGAGCAGCGTTCCGGATATCTTTATCCATCCGCGTGTGTCCGGATTTCTTCCTCTCAGATAGTTGAAATCAACGTTCAGCGGGGTATTGGGAACGGGAGTAAGGTCGATAAATTCGGGCTCCTCCGTGCCCGCGGTCGTGAGTAAATTAGCGGGAGGATTTGTCAGACGATCAGGTTCGACGTAATTTATCGAGCTGTTCGGAACGCCTGCCGAATTAGCAAGCTCGTCGCTCTTTTTGCCGGTGTTCGACATACCTTTCAGCTGCCAGATCAAGAATGAAAGCGTGCCTATAAGTATGCATATAGCTACCAACAGAAGTATCTTTCTGATTATTTCATTTTTTGTGTCGCCCTTTTGCGGGATCAAGTATTCAACTATCCGTTTGAACGGATTTTTCTGTTTCGGAGTTTTGCTCTCATTTTTCTTGCCGCTTGAGGTCACGTCAACCTCAAATTTATCAAAAGCAACTTCTTCCTTGCTGCGTTTCTTTTTTTTCTTCTCTTTTTTCTCTGAGGTTTGTTCTTTTTCAATGTCATTTTCAATATCTTTTTCGAGGTCTTTTTCGTTTTTGTTAGCCATAATGATTTCCTTTCTTTAAAATTCATTAATAAGTTCAAGCAGCATTGAAAGCGCCTTTTCTGTCGCCGCTGCCCGAATGTCGTTTCTTCCCGTATCGGGAAACTCAAATCTTTCGCATCTGCCTTGTTCTTTACCGCAAACACAGATGTACACCGTCCCAACGGGATCGTTGTCCGTGCCGCCGGAAGGTCCGGCGATGCCGCTTGTTGATACCGCAAAATCCGCGCCGGAGAGCTTCAAAGCTCCCTTTGCCATTTCCTCGGCGCACTCGCGGCTGTATTCGGTGAATTTTTCAAGTGTCTGCACGCTAACGCCAAGAACTTCCCGCTTTATCCTGTTGGAATACGAGCAAACGCCAAGCTCTATCACCGCGCTGCTTCCCGAAACGCTCGTTATCGCCGCCGAGATCATTCCGCCCGTGCAGCTTTCGGCAGTTGCCGTTTTAAAGCCGCGTTCGGCGCATATCTCAACGATCTTGTGCGATAATTCGCTGATATTTTCATAAACGTCCATTACTCCAAGAAAACCGTTTCCTCTCCGTATTTGTAGCGTGTAACGGTGGTTTCCGCGACTGCTTTTTCGATCATTGAATCGAAGTCCCACGCGGCTTCCGCTTCAAGAACGTCCCGAAGGCGGGGCTTTGTGCGCGGGTGCTTTGGCGAGAACACCGTGCAGCAATCCTCGTAGGGGAGTATTGATGTTTCAAACGTACCGATCTTCCGCGCAATGTCGGTTATCTCGATCTTATCCATACCGATAAGCGGTCTGAACACGGGATATTCCGCCGCCGCGTTAGTGCAGCCGAGCGCTTGGAGCGTCTGACTTGCGACCTGCGCTAAGCTCTCGCCCGTGATTATCGCGCCGTAGCCGTCCTTTTTGCAGAAGCGGTTCGCGATCTTCACCATAAGCCGCCGCATTATCACCGTGAAGTATTCCTCTGGGCAGTGGTCGCGTATCGCTTCCTGTATCTCCGTGAACGGAACGCAGTAGAACATAATGTCGCCGCAATATTCCGTCATCTCCTCGCAGAGCTTCTGCACTTTTGTGAGCGCGCGCTCGGAGGTGTATGGCGGGCTTATGTAGTGAATACAATCCACCACAAGTCCGCGCTTAGCCATCATATAGCCCGCAGCGGGGGAGTCAATGCCGCCCGAGAGCATAAGCAGAGCTTTTCCGCTGCTCCCGACGGGCATACCGCCCGCGCCCGTTATGCGCTTTGCCGAGAGATACGCGCCGTTGTCGCGTATTTCCAGCCGCACCGTAACGTCGGGCTTATGTACGTCCACACTTATATTCGGGAACGCGTCAAGAACCGCGTCACCCAACTGCTGCTGTATCTCGGGCGAGGTAAGCGGGAACGTTTTGTCGGCGCGCTTTGCTTCTATCTTGAAGGACTTCGCGCCGTCAAGCGCGTCCGCCAGATATTCTCCGAGGTGAGCCTTAACGATTTCAATGTCCTTTGGAAAGACCGCGCATTTCTGTATTGCGCCGATCCCGAACACCTTTTTCAAAGCCTTAACAGCCTCGTCAACGTCCGAGTCCTCGTCAAGCGGCTCTATATAGATAGTCGACTGCATTCGCTCGTACCCGAACTGTCCTTTTTTCTTGAGCCGCCTTTTTATATTGCTTTGGAGCATATCCTCAAAGGCTTTCTTGTTTATGCCTTTAAGAGCTATCTCCCCGTATTTTACCATTATAAGCTCTTTCATATTTCCCCTTATCTTCTAATTCTTTTTATTGTTTTGGCGATCTTATCGCAAAGCGCGTCCACATCGCTTGTTGTGTTCTCCGCGCTGAACGACACTCTCACCGCGCAGTCTGTGTCCTTGTCCGATATCCCGAACGCGGGCAGAACGTCGCTCTTTTTGCCTTTTGAGCAGGCAGAGCCGCTCGAAACGTAGATCTCTTCCTCTTCAAGCGAGTGCAGCATAATTTCGCTCCGTACTCCGCGAACACTGAAGTTCACGATATTCGGAACACAGTCCGAACCAGAGTTTATGCCGATGTCGTCCATTTCTGAGAGCCTTTCAAGCAAATGAGCTTTAAGCCGCGAAAAAAGCTCCTCGCTGCCTTTATATGCGCGGATCGCCGCGTCAAATCCGGCGATAAGCTCTACGGGTTCGGTTCCTGACCGCAGACCGTTCTGCTGCCCACCGCCCGAAAGCAACGGAAGAACAGCCTCGCCCTTTTTGACAAACAGCGCGCCTATTCCCTTTGTCGAGTGTATTTTATGACCCGAAACGCTTATCAGATCGCCGTCGAGCGGTACTTTCAGAAAGCCCTGTACCGCGTCGATATGAACGATGGTTTTCGGATTTTTCCGCTTGACCTCTTTGTACAGGCGCGGCACGTCGATCTTAAAGCCCGTTTCGTTGTTCACCGCCATTGCGGAGAGCAGCGCGGTGTTTTCGTCCACCGCATCTGCCAAAGCACTGACGAAATCATCACAGTCCTTCGGTGCGAGACGAACTACCTCAAATCCGTCCTCCTCAAACCTTACAAATGTTTTTGCCACGGACGGGTGTTCGATAGCCGTTGAAACTATTTTCAACGCGTGCGGACGGAATCGGTGCATAGAGCCAAGCAGCGCGGTGTTGTTGCTCTCTGTAGCCCCCGACGTGAAAATGACCGACCCGTCGAACGGAGCTTTTGTTCCCGTAACAGCCGCAAGCAGCGTTTTCTTTGCTTTGGCTATCGTCTGAATGGAAACCGTCCCCAGCCCGTGAAGCGAGCTTGCGTTCCCGAACGCGTTTTCCATCGCCTCGTTCACCGCCGCCACACATTCCGCGCAGGGCTTTGTTGTCGCGGCATTGTCCAGATATATCATTAAACCACCTTTAAGTTCCGTAATAAATGTGCGGCTGCAATTTCCGGTCGGTATGTTCGCTTTAATACAGTAATCCGCACACTAATAATTATATCACAAAAAACTCTGTTTGACTAGTGTTTTTTTGATTTTTTCATATTTATTTCATAATTAAATTTCGGAAAACCTCAAAAAGGTTACAAAAAGGTTACAAATTATTTACAAAAGGTTACAAAAGTTCAGCAAACGGTTACAATATTGTCATAAATATTGATAATCTATCTATGGTGTGGTAAAATAAAAACATAAGAAGGAATTCAAATCCTCCAGTCATACTTTGAGCGTCGTTCATTCCCCGGACGACGGNNTTTTTGTAACCGATTTTCCACCAAGGCATATTATGTACTGTGAAACGGAAGCTCCATAGGGGAGCGGAAAATTTCGCGTTATTTCCATAAGGAGGAAATACTATGTGCGGTTTTAATAACGGCAACAGCTGCTGCTGGATCATCATTCTCATTCTCTTGTTCTCTTGCTGCGGCGGTGTGAACACTCAGAACGACAACGGCTGTGGCTGTGGCTGCGGCAACG
>DILZ01000104.1:0-7240 GCA_002425305.1 Ruminococcaceae bacterium UBA5579 | reverse complement strand
ACAGAAGCATTTTGCGGTCGTGCGACAACCTTAAAAGATTGTCAACACACGAGACGTAATGCCAAAGGCGGCTCGTCTTGGGCTGCGGCGTTGTTTTATTCTGCGGCAATGTCGGCAAATTCGCCGGAGCAAGCCTTGATAAGATTTTCGGGTGTGAGCTTCAGCTGAAGTCCCTGCCTGCCGCCGCTTACAGTGATAGTATCAAGCGTCCTCGCGCTTTCGTGTATCACAGTGCGGAACTGCTTTTTCATTCCGATAGGGGAACACCCTCCACGGATATAGCCCGTAACGCCTTGAATGTCCTTGACGTGGACAGGCTCTACCGATTTTTCGCCGACGGCTTTCGCGCATTTCTTCAAGTCCATTTCAAGGTTTACAGGCAGTACGAAAACATAATACGCCGAGTTTTTCCCGACAGTCACTAATGTTTTGAACGTTATATCGAGGCTTTGCCCCAAAAGCTCCGCTACCTTAACGCCGTTTTCAAAGCACTCGCAGTCGTAGGTTTGAAAATCGTAGGGGATCTTCAGCTTATCCAATATCCGCATAGCGTTTGTTTTTTGTTCCTTTGACATTCGTTTCACCTGTTCATTACACAACAAACCCCGCCCCGATTACCCGTCGGAGCGGTGAGTTTGTATTGATACATTTTTTGAATTGACAAAAATGACGCCGGAAAGGACTTAACAACCCGTCCTTAATTTTCCGTTATCAAATTTACATAGTCAATTTTTCAGAATTCGTCCTCGTCGTCAAGCTCGAGCGTTTCGATGATCTCGGGTTTTCTCAGAAGGAAGAAAGCGACCGCCGCCGCAGCAAGTGCAGCTAAACTGATTATACCGGAAATAATAATTAACTTCTTAGACATAATTTCCCTCCGTTATTTTACTGAAATCTCGCCGCTATGTCCGCTATGCCGTTATCGGTTGTCGGCTCTCCGATAGCACCGAATTTCCATTCTCCGTTATAGCGGTAGACCTCGCCGAATATCATAGCGGTCTTGCCTTCATAGTTTTCCGAAAGATTGTACTTGCAAAGCTCCTCGCCGGTGTCCGCGTTGACTATTCTGATAAACGCGTTTTTAATCATTCCGAACTGCTGCTTGCGTTCTCTCGCTTGATATATCGTCACAACAAAAACGATCTTTGAAAAATCTGCGGGGACCTTGTCAAGCTCCACGATGATCTGCTCGTCGTCTCCGTCGCCCTCTCCCGTGAGGTTATCTCCGCAGTGTCTTACAGCGGCGCTGCGGTGCATAAGTTGACCGTAATACACAACGTCGATAGGACCGTTCAGCTTGCCCGTCTGCGCGTTGATGAGAATAGCGGATGCGTCGCAGTCGATATCCTCCCGTTTCGAAAACAGTGAGAATTTCTTGGGTGCCTCGTCCCAGCCCAAACCCACGACAAGCGTTTTCAGTCCGGCGTGATCCTTGGTAAGGTCAACCTTCTGACCCTTTTGAAGATTAACAGACATTTTTTTGTCCTCCCTTTGTATGAATTACACAATATGTTGGCTTTTCCAAATCCATTATACTACATTTTTCTTAAAATTGCAAGTACTTATACAAAAATATATCCATATACTTGTAATTTGAATTATGGATATGATATAATGTTATATAAGCAAGTGATTTACTTGTTTGTATACCAAACGGGTTTTAACCAAAGGAGATAACAAAAAGATAATTATGAAAGATCTTACTCACGGCAGACCTATCAAGCTTATTGCGGCGTTTGCTCTGCCATTAATGCTTGGAAATATGTTTCAGCAGGCGTACAGCCTTTCGGATATTATGATAATAGGGCAGAACCTCGGTAATGACTCCATAGCGGCAGTTGGATCGACCGCGCCGCTCGTTTCTTTGATGTTCAGCCTTATAAACGGCTTGGTGATCGGCTTCGCTACCGTAGTGGCTAAAGATTTCGGAGCGGGAAATTACGATGAGATGCGCCGCACCATAGCGCGTATGTTAATGTTTTCTGCTGTGGTAACGTCTGTGATGATCGTTGCCGCAACAGTGTTTATCGATCCGATATTGCGGTTGATGGGCGTGACCGACAACATTATCGGCGAGGCGAGAAGCTATTTGTTCATTGTTGCGCTGGGCTTGGCGGTGACGCTGCTTTATAATTTTGAGGCGAGTATACTCCGCGCGGTGGGCGACAGCGTTATCCCGCTTATTATCCTCATCATCTCCACCGCGCTGAATGTTTGCTTTGACCTGCTGCTGGTGTGTGTTTTCAAGGCGGGAGTGGTCGGCGCGGCGCTGGCGACCGTAATGGCACAGGCTATTTCGGCAGTCGTGTGTCTTGTTTATCTGATAAAGCGCCGCCCGATGCTGCTTGTAAGGAAAAAGGATTTTGTGTTTACTTCCTCTACGACAAAGGAGCTGCTCGCTTCGGGGCTTGGAATGGCGCTGATGTTTTCAATAGTGGATATCGGCTCGATAGTTCTGCAAAACGGTATAAACGGCTTCGGCGAGGATATAATTACGGCGCATACCGCTGCGAGAAAGATATTCTCGTTCACAATTATGCCGTTTTCGGCTGTAAGCGCGACGCTCATTACATATTGCTCGCAAAACCGCGGCGCGGGGAAATTCTCGCGAATCAGGCGCGGCATAGCGGACGGTCTGCTCATAACGTTTACCTGGTCGGCAATTGCGCTTGCGCTGGTATTTTTCGCGGGTCACGCGCTTGTCGGAATGATAGTAAACGCCGATGGCGAAAATTCCGCCGCGATAATAGACACGGGAGTGCTGTATATTAGGTGGGCTGTGCCGTTTTATTTCGCGCTGGCGGCTCTGTTGGGTCTGCGAAGCGCTTTGCAGGGCTTGGGCAAAAGCTTTGTGCCGATAATATGCAGCGTTATCGAGCTTTCGTGGAAGATAATTACGGTTTTTGTGATGATACCCGCGTTCGGCGGCACAGACGGCACTGTCGGCGGTACGAGGGAGGCGGTCGGCGGTTATTTCGGAGTTATCATTTCGGAGCCTATCGTGTGGACGGTCTGCGCGGTATTGATCGGTATCATTGCGGGAGTTACATTGCACAGACTTCCAAAGGAGGATGTCACGGAACATAGCGGCAAACAGCCGTTATAGACGAATTTATATGCATAGGCTGAAAATTTTAATCGGATTATGGATAGGAGCGTTAAAATGGTAAAGGAATTGACCGGAAAAATAACGGAGAACATCTCTAAGGCTGTAAGAGGGAAGAAGGATAAGATAGAGCTGGTGTGCGCGGCTATGTTCGCGGGCGGTCACGTTTTGCTGGAGGACGTTCCGGGTACGGGAAAAACGCTTATGGCACGTTCGCTTGCGAGGTCCGTAGGCGGCGATTTTAAGCGGATACAGTTCACACCCGACCTGCTGCCGTCGGATATTACGGGAATTAATTTCTACAATATGAAGGAGCAGGAGTTCGTGCTGAGAAAAGGTCCGGTGTTCACGAATATTCTTTTGGCGGACGAGATAAACCGTGCCACACCAAGGACGCAGTCCGCACTGCTGGAATGTATGGAGGAGCGCCGCACAACGATAGACGGAGGAACGTTTGTTCTGCCGGAGCCGTTTTTCGTTATTGCTACGCAGAACCCCATTGAGATACAGGGAACATATCCTCTGCCCGAGGCGCAGCTTGACAGATTTATGATAAGGCTCTCGCTCGGCTATCCCGAAAGAACGGAGGAGCTTGCCGTAATAAGCGGCGCAGCGTCGTTCGGCGCGGAGGAGGGGCTTTCGGCGGTTTGCTCCAAAGAGGAGATCGTTGAAGCACACAGCGAGGTGAACGCCTGCAAGGCAAACGACGCGGTTTGCGGTTACATCGCGGATATTGCCGCAGCGACGCGTAAAGACCCCTCGATAAAGCTGGGACTTTCCACAAGAGGAGCGGCGGCGCTCAAGCGTATGAGCTGCTCCCTTGCCGCGGTAGACGGGCGTTCTTACGCGACGCCGCAGGACGTGAAAAAGGCGGCGCTCTATGTTGTTCAGCATCGCTTGATATTTAAGGGCTATTCACAGGGCGGAGATAAGTCGGACGTTTTTGAGCGAATTTTGGAAAGCGTTCCCGTGCCGACCGAAAAAATTTGACGAGGTAGTTTATGGAGCTTATTGCAATGGCGGTAATTATCGCGGCGGTGGTTATCGGGCAATTCTTTATATACGATAAGTACGGCTTCAAAAACGTCACCTACAAGATAAGCATCAGCGTTCCCGAGGCGTATGAAAACGACGAGATCGAGATAGTGGAGGAGATAGAGAACGCCAAGCGTCTGCCGCTTGTATGGGCGAGAAGCGAGATAAGCTGTTCCCCGTATCTTTCGTTCAAAGGGCAGCAGACGGAAAAAAACGGACGCGGCGTTCAGCGCGGGCTTATTTCGGGAGTGTTTGTGCTGCGCGGTTATCGTAAGTGCCGCAGAGTGTGGAAGGTTCGGTGCGAAAAGCGCGGCATAATGACGATCGACAACGCGGCTTTGACTATAAGCGATCTGTTTGGAATGACGAAAAAAGCGAGAATGTTTAATTTCTTCGACAGTGTGCGGGTTTTGCCGAAGCCCGCCGATATGGGCACTGGCGAGCTTTCGGGAGATCAGTTTATCGGGAGCGTTCAGGTGCGGCGGTTTGTGTTGCCCGATCCGTTTGTGATAAGCGGCGCGAGAGAGTATACGGGGCGCGAGCCGATGAACCGCGTTCACTGGTCGCAGACCGCGCGTATGGGACGGCTTATGGTGTACAATAACGAGTTCACGACGGAACGCCGCGTGATGATACTGTTAAATATGCAGCGAAACGCGTTCAACACGGGAACTCTGTCCGATTTCGCGCTGGAGCAGCAGATAAAGGCGGCGGCGTTCGTGCTGGATTTTTGCCAAAAAATAAGCGCCGAATGTGTACTTGCGATAAACGCTTCCGAAACGCTGCTGATGACTGTTCCGGTCGGCAGCGAGCACACGATAGACGCTCTCAGATGTCTGGCGGAGCTTGAAAATTCCTGCGGAGAACGTATCGATGATATGATAAGCGGCGTTGATTTTAACGATATAACAGATATTATGCTGATCACGTCGTTTGTTTCGGAGAATACGGGCGTATTTCTGAAAGAGCTTACAATGAAGGGCAAGTGCTGCAAGATATTCACGGCGGGCTTGAACGAGGGCGCGGAAAATATCCCGCGCGGCGTCGAGCTGCTGATGATATCGCGCGGCGGCGTTGCGGAGGGAGTGACTGGCAATGAATGAAAACGCGTCAAGGAATCACTCGTTTTTAACGGTGCTTGCGTATGTCGGTCAGTTTGTCGCACTGTTTCCGTTCTTTACGGCTTTTGAGGTTTTGGGAGCAGGCGCGTTTGCCGTTTGGCATTTCCCTTTGTTCTACGGTATCTGGCTGGCGTTCTGGGCGGCGGGGATACTTGTCGGCGTGCTGATAAGGCGTATGGAGAACCGCAGAAAGGTTTCAAAAAAACTTCTTCCTTTTATGTATTTCCTCGCGAAGACCGGATTTTTACTGCCCGCAGCGATTTTTATTACGTTCGGCATTTGGCTGCGTGCTGACATCTCTTTGTGCTTCTTTGCGCTCTTGGGCGGGATCGCGATCTATTACGGCGGAAGCCTGTATGTTGGCAGACCGTATTCGGAGGTTTTTTCCAAAGCGTGGTTTATGCTCTATACGGTGGCTGCCGTTACTTTTACGGTGTTATTTTCGCTTTCGGAGAATAATAAGGCTGCTCCTCGCGGCAAATTTTTACTTTGTATGGGATTTGCCGTGATCGTTCTTTTTTCGGCGATCATCATAAATCAGGCAAACGTTGACGCCTGTACAAATCAGCGCGACCGCGGAAGAACTGTTCTGCCGTGGGGGCTTCGCCGTTATAACGCGCTTCTGGGCGTCGGCGTTTTTGTTGTTGCCTTGGGACTTTTCGCGTTCGCAAGACCTATCGCGGCATTTTTTAGGTCGGTAATAGGCGCGCTTATTCAAGCGTTCGTTTATATTATGGAGTTTTTTGATAGGGATGAGCCCGGCGGCGAACCAAATACTTCAATGTCCATGGAGGAAAACGTTGAGTTTGTCAATTCGGACGGTGTATTCATTGATGTTGTCGTTAACATCTCCGCAGTCATTCTTATCGTTTTGATTTTCATTTTCAGAGAACCGATAATCGCGGGGATCAAGAACTTTTTCTCGTTCTTATTTAAAAAGAGGAACCGCGGGAATAATTCTCCGTTTGCCGATGAGATAACTAAAAGCTCGGTAAAGTCGCCTTCAAAGCGAATCAAGAAGAAAGCGGAGCGCGAGCTTGAGCGGAGGTATTCCCGCGAAACATCGCCGAACCGCAGATACCGTTTGGGATACGCCTTGTTTTTAACGCGGCTCAGCCGAACCGATGCTCCGCCCGAGCCCGCCGATACGACAGACGTTCATTGCGAAAAAGGGGAGAGCGTGTTTAAAGAGAACCTTCGCGGGCTGTCGGAAACATATGCTATGGTGCGTTATGCCGACGTTCAGCCGACGGAGGAGGAGCTTTCGGCGCAAAACGAGCTTCTTCGGCGGATAAGAAAATAACATAACTTTCAGCGTTAATAATCAATAAAAACATACCGATCCCGTGCGAGTGCGGGATCGGTATTTGTCAGCTGATAGTTGCCTTCTCATCGTCGGGGATAACCAAAGTATACGGCTTTTGGTCGGAGAAGTTTACCGAAAGCTTGTGGTGAGGGCTTTTTAGCGATATAAGCTCGCCCGTTCGTTCGTTTGCGGTTATGGTCACGCTATTGCCGTCAAGCTCCGTGTTGTAAGTCAGAACGCCCTCGGACGAGGTGCTGTTTTCCGCGTTGGTGCGAATCAGCGCTCCGATAGCTTTTGCGATGATATGCGGCGCGGTTGAGTAAACGGAGTTGTTTTCGGAGCTGAATGACAATCCGCCCAAAGACGCGGAGTATTTTTCGTTGTTCAGCTTTATTGTAAGTCCGTTAAGAGGTTTTGGTTCGGTAAACGTAATATTCCATTCCTCGCCGTTTACCCGCGTGATATCTGCTTTTGCCTTTACGTTATCATAGGTGATGCTGGCGGTAACCGTGTAGGTGCTGTCGAAGACCGGCTTATTTTGTGTGAACGGCAACTTCGCGCCGCAGCCGCACAGTGTCAGCGTTCCCGCGACGATCAGTTTACTCAACCGCGCCGCATATCATCGCAAAAGCTATCGGAGCGCTGATTCGCACCAACGCGGAAAACAGCACC
>DILZ01000058.1:11179-11704 GCA_002425305.1 Ruminococcaceae bacterium UBA5579 | reverse complement strand
AATACAAGCTGCCGAGCGAGTACTGCGCGAATTTGTTCCCCGCCGCCGCGGACTTTTCAAACCACTCGAACGCTTTGGAATAGTCCTGTTCCGTGCCATAGCCGAGCGCAAACATTTTTCCGATTCGGTATTGCACATAATCACAGAGCCGCTTTGCGGTCGGTTCAAGTGCGATAAAGCCCTGCAGAGACTTTTGAAAAAATTCATCGGCTTTCGGAATGTTTTCATCTCCAAGTAAGCCGTTCCGATACATCTTTCCAAGATCGTAAAGCGCAAGAACATTTCCTTTTTCGGCTTCAGCTTGGAACAGCTCAAATGCTTTCGCAATATTGTGATTCTTATATAACTCGGAGCAAGCTGATTTATATTCCGCCGTCCACTTGATATGTAAATCTCCATCCGACTCCGTTTCGTCAAACACATCATCTCCGTATTCCGCGAACATTTCTGTTGAGATATCCATTGTCAGCACCTCACGGATAACAGTATTCTTGATTGGCTTAAACACCTTGTTTTCTTCAAGCG
>DILZ01000058.1:10772-11129 GCA_002425305.1 Ruminococcaceae bacterium UBA5579 | reverse complement strand
TCTTTTTCAGCACAGGGTTCTTGGCAAGCTCCGCTACGATTCGGTCAACGGTTTTCTTTACATTGGGCTGCAAGTAGCCGTAGACCTTTTTGCCTTTGGAATTGCGGAACTGCGACTGCAGTTTCAGAACAAGTTGTTCGAGCTGCGGATCAAATTGACTATTATTTTGCAGCTCCGACAGTAAATCCTTCATTACGTTTTCCGCCTCGGAGCGCAGCTTATCCCGCATAGCAGTCTGCTTTTCATAAACCTGATACAGCTCGTTGTGAAATATATCGTTTGCGAACGCGCTCTTGATCTGCTCAAACCCGTTCTCGGTCAGAAACCCCTCTTTGATATCCGTTGAGTACACAAGCA
>DILZ01000058.1:10393-10707 GCA_002425305.1 Ruminococcaceae bacterium UBA5579 | reverse complement strand
TCATCCGCGTGCCGCATAATAAGATTGCGCCACATCTCGGGAGTGGTATATCCGAGCCGTTCCGCGTCACCGCGACGCAGCGATATGACGTGCGACCAGACATTTCCTTGATGCTCCGATATATTTTTCTGCGCTTGAGCCAAAACTATTTCATCATCGCTGTCGGAAAACAATCCATGCTTNNATATCCGTTGAGTACACAAGCAAGTGGATATGCGGATGATGAGCCGTGTTATGAAACGCCGCATACCACCGCAGGTTTTCCAACCGGATATTCTGCGCCTTTGCTATATCATCCGCGTGCCGCATAATAA
>DILZ01000058.1:9371-10277 GCA_002425305.1 Ruminococcaceae bacterium UBA5579 | reverse complement strand
TGTCGGAAAACAATCCATGCTTTCCGATCTTTTCAACGTCCGGACGCTCCGCAACATATTTCACAAGAATTTCTTTGTCCGCGATCATATCCGCGCTCTGCTCGAGCAGCTCGGAGAGCAGCTCAGAAGCGTTTTCCTTTGTCGGATTTTTCAAATAGTCCGAATACTCCGGCAGCTTTTTTCCGTCCGAATTTATTTTCAACAACTCCGTAATCAATTGCTGCTGATTATCCGTAACGGGCACATCTTTTTTCTTCGGAGAATATTTCTGAACCGTTTCACGCGTGGCGATATATTTCACGAGGTTGCCGCGAGTACCTTTTGAAGTGGGTTTGAGATATCTGCTCGCAACAATTATTCTCGGCATGGTCAATCATTCCTCTGAAATCTTGCGGCGCTGTCATAGGTAATGATCCCGTTTATTTTCCGAACCTCGTCGATGCACATAATGTGCAGCTCGCGGAGTGTTTCATCATCAACCTCGTTTGCCGCCGCCAGCATATTGGATATTTTTCCGAGCTCCACCGCAATTTTAAAAAGCAGACGCGATGTTTTTTCTTCCGAAGCAGAGACCGCCGATGTCACCAGCTTTTTTATCGCGGGAGCAAGATATTCTACGTTGTCCTGCGCTTTCAGATGTCCGAGATAAAACTCGATAGCCTTTCGGACAAGCTCGTTGCGCGAACGGGAATTGGACTGTTCCAGAAAGCAGTCGCACTCATCTAGCAACTCTTTTTCAAGGTAAAATCCTGTGCGGATTTTGTTTGAGTTATCGCTCATTTCAGCTCCTTGTATCACTTTATTTGGCTTAACCGCCGCATTCCCGCCGAAGACTTAATCAGAAATCCGTGCCAATTTCCGTTTTTTAATCACTTTTCAATCTCCGGCGGGCTTTGCCCGACGGTG
>DILZ01000058.1:340-9310 GCA_002425305.1 Ruminococcaceae bacterium UBA5579 | reverse complement strand
GGCTCTCGTGCCAATCGCAGAGCCGTTTCACGAACTCCGCGAAAATCGCCCCAAATTTGCCCAAGAACGGTGCGGAGGTAAAACTACCCTGCCTTTGTGCCAAAGCCTCACACGGCTCGACACAGCCGCCNNCAGATCGCTCGTCTTGGCATGAGCGGTTTTCGGCTTGGCTGCGCTCTGCTGCTTAGCCGTCATATCGATAAAATCGCGCACGTTCTGCGGCACAACCTTGCCGTAAAGCTGCTCGGCATAATTGGAGAGCTGCTCATCGAGCGAAGTTTTCTTCTCCGACAGATACATCTTCAGCGCCTGAACTTTTTTATCGTCAAGCGTAATTGTTACCGTATTTTTCATCATGATCACCCCCTAAAATCCTATGAGATCGATCCGCATATCCAGCTTCACTTCTTCCGGCGTTATTTCGTGCGGCTGCGAAAAGAGTTTGACATATTCCTCGCACTGCTCGTCCGTAAGCGAGCAGAAATCCTCGCCGTCATCGCCGCAAATGAAGAACGGTCCTGCGACGATTCCCTCTATGAAACGGCGGTTTCCCTCCATGCCACGGAGCTTCGCTTCCTCGTTCCCAACCATGATCGCGTCGGGGTCATGAAGGTATCCGATCATCTCGATCAGACCGTCGCCGACTGCCGCCTGTAAGGACTTATAGTCGCGCCCGATCTCCGTCACATAGGCGGGCTTGTTCGGCTCGACCATCACGACTTTTATCGATTCGTTTGTCATAAATTTCACCTCACTCTTGTCATAAACAAAGCAGTATTTAACGTCCGGCATACAGCGAAAGGCAAACAGATAGTCCTCGTTTTCGAGGACAAATCGTCCGCCGTTCGCGTACACTTTTTCGTTTTCCGCGGCTGTCAGCATCAGATTTTCGCGCTCCGCAAACTCCACCGCTTCGTCAAGATCGGCGCGGAATTTCTTGTTTTCAAGGTGCGGCATCCGCGAATGCCAACGGCTTTTTTCATTCGTTATCCGAAGATAACCGATACGCGCCGTCTTGAATTGCGGATCGCCGTTATCGTAAAACAGCGACTGATCCGCAGTCGGAAAAATATATTTTCGCATACTTTTTCCTTTCAATTTAAAATAATCTTAGCTGAAAATCTTCCTCCGGCTCGCTTTCGGATTCGGTAATATCATCGTCCGCGTCCTGTTCCGTTTCGGAGCTTTCTTCTTCAAATTCCTCGTCATCTTCGGGATCGCAGACGGTAAGATTATCGTTTATCCGTCGCGTACAATCGGGATCGCGTATTCTCATAGCCGCGCTCTCGAAGCTCTCCAAGTAGCTGTCGGGGTGTTCGTACCGCCGCATAATTACAAGATCGTCCTCGGCAATCGCGCGCCGCAGATTCTCCGCGTAATTAATAATTGTGGCGATACAAAACTGCTTTAATTGCGCTTCCGAAAGGCTTGGTGCTTGCTTCCGAACGAATTTCAAGTTCTCGTCCGCGTCGATGATCTCCATAGCTTTCCGCGCGTTTTCACGGATTTCATCGGGGCGAGCCATGTAGTTACAGTCCACTTCCGGCGGCGTTTCCCGATAGTAAATATCGGGCAAACCGAACAGCAAGTTCTCCTGATTTTCAAGCTGTTGTTTGTAAGAGAGAATGCGATTTCGGGTCAATTCAAGATTAACCCCGTCCGTCCAGAACGGATCGGAGCCGCCTTTGGTGAACACCTCATCCCATCGGGCATACTCTTTTTCAAGCTCCGCGGCATAATCGGTTTGCTGTCCGCGCTTGCTCATAACGACATCTCCGGCGACTGCGTTTCGTCCTGCACGGGAGCTTCTATCATCGAATAAAGGTGACCGCCGTATCTCGAAACCGCGCCGTATGATGTCAGCATACCGCCGTTTGTGCGGAGAACATTTCCCGCAAAATCCGCGGCGTTAATGCCGTCCAAGAGCGATCTGTCAAAGGCGGTCGGCATAAGCCTTGACAAATACTTTTTTCCGAAATCCGAAGCGTCCGTTATCGACATATCGAAATCGTAACCATCGAGAATTTCCAGCACGTTCTCGACTTTATTAAGGTTTCCACAATTCTCGTTTTGGAGAACCGCCTTGAATTTTACCGCGTCCTCGCGGGATAATTCGGAAAATTTCCAAGCGATCTCATTCAGCAAGTAAATGTCCTCTGCACTTTTAATCGCCGAATCATTTATATGCGGTATCACCGACTCGAATTTCATAATGTTGCACTCGTCAATATGCCTTTCGCCGAGCGCCTCGGCGATGTCCTGCATATAGTCCTCATCGGCGGGGAGCGTTAATATTTCCGTTTTCATTTTATGGAAGTCCTCCGCTCTTTCGGGAATGCCCGCAACTTCAAGACTGAAAACCCAATCCTCCTGCGGCTCGGGAAGCTCTTCGTCATATACGAGAGCGGGTTCATAGGAATCCGCGACCGCGTAATATCCATTGATAAAAACGCCGCCCTCGCGTTCCATCATAGCACGCCCTGCCTTGTCGGGGTCGAGCAGTTCGTACACCTCGTCGGGTACATCTTTCAGTTCTTCAAGCATTTCATTTTCCAGCACGATCTCACCGTAAGCGTACACATTTTTGCATGGATATACAGGCACGGTTTCGAGATCGTATGTGCGGTTTATCGCCTCTTTTACAGAGTCCAACGGCTTGCGTAAAAGCGCGCGGTAAGCGATGACAGGAGTTATATTTTCCTTGTCCGCAGATATTTCCTCAAGCCGTTTCGCCAGAAAATTCAGCTCGTCAACGGTGGGTTCTTCGCTGAATTCAAAACCGTTCAGCTCCGGAAACTTATCGCAGTTTTCAATGCACACGAACGTTTCTCCGAAGATCTTCGCCCTGTCCATCGCATCGATAACCTCATTTTTATTTGCGGGCAGCATAACATACGCCGTCTTGCCGCTCTCAACATCGCGCTCGTTTATTGCTATTTCAAGCATTATTTTTTCGCTCCTTTCCGTCCGCGATCCAACGTTCGGTATCGTCGTAGATATGTCCGTCGCCGTCTATCGTCAGCCTTTTGCCCTCGGAGAGCGCAAGGTGGATCACCTTGCAGTCCTCCGTGGTCGCGCCAACATATATTCTGTTGTCATATTCAATTTTTTCTGTCATGCTGCCTCCCTGTTCAGATATTCATATACCCTTTGGATCGAATAGGCTATATTGCCTGTGATCTCATACTTAGGAAAATCATCCGAAACATTCTGCAAAGCCGTTTCAAGCTGCTCTAACGACAGCCCGTCAAAGCATTCGCAGAACTGTCCGAAGTCAAAATTCTCACCGAGCTCTCCACCGAAATTCAGACAATAAAACGCAGCCCTGACCATATCTCCGTCAAGGCTGCATTCCTCGTCATTTTCTTTTTCGGAAATAATATCGTTCAGCTCACCGAGCCATTCACGCATATCCTCAATCACCTCGCGCTGCTCATCGGTGAATTCCGCGGGAATTTCCGCTCCCGCAAAACTGTAATCAAGCAGATTGTTGTTTGCGGATTCCACTCCCGAAACCATTCCCGCAATCAACACTATAAGCAGGATCAGCGGCATAAAAATTGCCGCAAGCAATATTGCGAGCGTTTTCCAGGTGCGCTTATCGGTTGCCGCCGTGACGATCGCCTTTATTACCGCGGGGGATACTGCCATATCATCTACCTCCCGCCGAACCGAACAGCGCTGCCTTGTGATCGGGCGCTTTCACGCACAGGCAGTAGCGTTCGTTGCCGCATTTATAAAGACAAACTCCGCGCTGTGAAAACTGTATCAGCCCATATTCCGAAGCCTCCACCTGAAGCGTATCCATATACGTTCCTTTTTCAATGGTTCCGGGATAGAACAAGAAAATATGCGTCGGAATCGAGAACAGCGGCTTTGTCAGCTCGCGGACATTCTCGACGAGGAAGTCCTCGATATTCTGACTCGCCAAAATAACGGCAGACTCCTTTTTGCGGACGCGTTTCATGAAGTTTCGGATATACTCCACAGCGGTCAAGTTGGTCAAAAACAAATAAAACTCATCGATGCTCGCGACCGTATTTCCTCTGCTCAAAAGCTGCTCGGACATATACGCCAGCACATTGAACAGGAGAGCATTGCGGATATTTTTGCTTGCCTGAAGCAATCCTTTCACGCCGAATGTCACGAAATTATTATCCGTTATATTCGTATGACCGTTGAAGAATTGACTCTCCGCGCCCTTGCATATGGAATGCAGTCCGAGGCAGATATTCTGCAAATTCTCGGCGGTATAGAGGCTTTTCTCTTTCGGATTGAATGCCTTGTATTCCGCTTCGATCAGCTCATAAAAGTCTGAGAGAATGGGGTAGTCGGTAGGTTTCAGCTTGCTCCAATCCGTATCATCGGATATCCCGTATTTCTCATATAGCTTGATTAATAAAAGCTCTATCGTATCAATCTCGCGGTCGCTGAAATCCTTGTAGCTGCGGAAGAAGTCGCGCAGAAAGCTGATGTGCTGCGACAGCTTGGTCTTGGATTTGAAAGCGAGAGGAGCGTCCTCGTCATCGTTTGTGCCGTCATCCCATGACTTCGGCTCGAGGACGTTTATGATGTATTCGCCCGACATAAGGTCAATGAAACAGCCACCAAGATTTTTTGTCAAGTCTACATGCTCCATTTCGGGATCAAGGCAGATTATGTTTTTTCCGCTTTCGCGCAGATTGGTCAGTATCAGCTTGAGCAGATAGGATTTGCCTTGTCCGCTGTTGCCCAAAATAAGCGTGTTGGCGTTCGTTTTATCCTCGGCGCGTTTATCAAAATCCACAATAATATTGCTTCCGAACTTATCCCGCCCGAGGTAGAAGCCGTTCTCATCGGTCTTGCCGGAAAATGAAAAGGGATAAAGGTTCGCGGTGCTGCTTGCGGGGATAACGCGCTCAAACTGCTCCCGAAACATATTGCGACCGGACGGCATTACGCTCATAAAGCCGTGCTGTTGGCGGAGCATAAGGCGGTCAACATTCAGCTTGGAGCGCACCAGCTCCGTCTGTACCTCGGTCTGCAAAATGCGCAGATTGTCGAGACTGTCGGATATCATTTCAAGAAACACCGCGACATGGAGCAGCGGTTCACGGTTGCGATGCATATCCGCGGCAAGCTGCGCTACGTCCTGCAAATTGCTTTCGGCGGCGACAGTCTGCTGTAAGTCGTTGGTAGAATTGCGCTGCATACGGTTCTTGTTGGCGGCGTTAGCGATGATCCGCTTTTCCTCGGCGGCTGTGACATGGCGAGTATAGATACGGAGCGTAACGCCGTCTTTCTCTCCAAGATAGCGGAGAATCGCCTGTTCGCTTGTCGAGGTCGGATATTCCCGTAATGCCCATACGCAGCGAAAGGTGTTCCCGCAAATAAAATAGTCCGTGAAAAATTTGATCACGGACGGCGCTATCATATCCAGGAAATTCTTCTGCGGTTTGGTCGCGAAATCTCTTTCCACGGTTGTTATTTTTTTCTTCAAGATATACCTCCCATTGTCTGATTTATTTCCTGTTCGGGGAAAACTTCGCTTTTGGGCTTGAGGAAATAATCGTCGTCACCGTTCCAGAAAGAGACGAACACTTCGTCGCCGTCAAGCCTTATTCCGCGCTGCTCGAAGCCCTCACCCCAGCCGTCCGCGAGCTGCCCGGTAAGCTCGTTTGTCAAGTCGATCAGTTCGGATTTGTCCAATTCACCGTAGGATTTTACGGTAATAACGCCGTAAATATCGCCGTTTCGGGTTTCGACTCTCGGCACGGCGGAATGCACCTTTCGATCAAGATTTTCGTCGTGAAAATATGCCGCCAGACCGCGCTCCACGGCGTTCTCATCGAAGTTTATATCCTCACGGATATGTTCGTTTATTTCGTAATCGTAATCGATATAATTCGCGGAATCAACGTCAATCGGATACATATCGTCATCGTCGTCAACATCCATTTGGAATTTCAAAGGGCAGTACAACCTTGTTTCGACCAACTCGCGCTTGGTTATTTCAAGAAAATTAGAAGTCATCTCACAGCTTTCAATCGTTGAATCCCTGCTAAGCCTCTCGGAAGCATAATCCACAAACATTGCACCGAAATCAACTTCGTCAACAAGGTCTGTCAGCGGAATGTCGAATTTGTTCTCATTTTTGAAGTGTTCAAGCCAGCCGTCAATGCAGCTGTCCATGCGGTTTTTCAGAGCGTCTAATAACGCCGTTTCGTAGTTCAAATCAGCGTTTAAGATAAGTTTATCAGCCATTTAAAATCCACCTTTCTCCGTCCGCGTCCTCGAATTTCTCCGTCGATAACGATAGGTAAAGCTTTGATGTTATCTCCGCCTTTTCCCCCGTTCCACACCGTGCGTGCGACTTTCACCGCACACGGCGTTCCATCAATATTACAATTTCATCGGATTGGTATTACTTTCAAAGTTACCAAAACCATTAAATAGCGGTGTTACCCGCCAACACTCGGAGTTTATTGATTTTTTTAAGTTGAGATTTGTTGGGTTTAATCTTGTTTAGATATGCTTGTATTGTTTCGGTTTTAGTCGCGTGTATCAGTCTATGAACGTCTATATGGATAATTATCAGATTTTTGTATTCGTCCGTACCGCCTTGACTTAACGGCTTTTTATGGTGACAATGGATTTCATCAATCCACAATACCTTGCCTGTAACGGCACATTTCCCGTATTGGGCGGCATATAACGACACCCTGTTATCCATATATTCCACACTTCTGTGCGGCAGATATTCTCTCGCGAGCATATGCAGAACAGTCATCACCGTTTCGTCGAATTTAAGGTTACGGTGGATTTCCTCTCTGCCCTCTGCCGTATATTTGCATACCTTTTTCTTCTTGTACATTGGGTTCTTGGTTCGCACATAGCCAATCGGACATAGTGGTTCATCAGCAATATATCTTATCATTTTGCTGTTCCCGTATCTTTGGGCAATATATTTCCGACTTACTGTGCCTTGATTTTTGAGCCTGCCTTTCAGTCGATTACGAAGTACCGTATTAAGCTGAAATTGAATTGACATACAATCAATATTTACAAATGTTGCATATTGATAATAGTTGTGTATACCAGCGACCATTAAATTGTATTGGTTTATTTCTTCCTTTTCACTGATAACGTTCTCGCTATGTTCAATAGCTTTAATCTGTCCTTTCAACTTTTCCGCTACCCGTTTGATTGCTTTATCGGACATATGCGACCTTACAACAAATTTCCCTCCTTTCCGAACCGCCTTTAATTTAAACCCTAAAAATTCAGAATAATGCCTTTTGAGATTAACAACTTTGGACTTTTCCCCGCTGATTTCCAGCGATAATCTGTCTTTTAGCCATTGCTTGACAGCAATGAAAACCTTATCTGCGTCACTCCGTTTCCGACAGAATATTTTAAAATCGTCCGCATATCTTACAATGTGCATTTCTTTCAACGTACTTTTTCTTAGTGCTTTATATACGTTACTAAGGCACATAGTGCCATTCTTGCCCTCTGTTGTCTTTATTTCGCTGTGTGTCGGCATTGTTTCCCATTGACTGCTTATCCACCAATCCAATTCATTAAGCACGATATTCGCCAATAATGGCGATAGGATACCTCCTTGTGGTGTGCCTTTTGTCGGATGTTGCGTACTGCCGTTGGGCATTACAATGGGGGCTTTCAGCATTTCCTTGATTATGCAGATTAGTTGCTTATCCCGTATTCCCAAAGCCCACATTTGGCGTATCAGCTTTGAATGGTTAACGTTATCGAAAAATCCCTTGATGTCAACGTCAACAACAAAATACAATTTCTGTACCTGTATCATCTTATAGCATTGTGCTAATGCGTGTTCCGCTGACCTGTTCGGTCTGAAACCGTTACTGCGTTCGTGGAATTTTGCCTCGCAAATCGGCTCTAAAACCTGTAAGATACATTGCTGCACCAATCGGTCAACGATAGTCGGTATTCCCAGAGGTCTGGTTTTACCGTTCGGCTTTGGAATTTCCACCCGCCTTACAGCTTTCGGCTTGTAGAATTTTAGTTTTCTCTGAATTATCTCAACCAGTTTTTCAGCGGACAGCTTTTCTATATCCTTTATACTCAGCTTGTCCACACCGCTTGTATGACTGCCTGAATTGCGTTTAATGTTTCTGTACGCAAGCCTTATATTTTCTTCAGAAGAAATGATCTCCATAAGATTTGTGAAAACATCACCTTGTTTGCTTTTAGCGTATAATTCATCAAAGCAACCCTGCAAGTCGTAATATTCCGAATGTCTTAGTTTCTTGCGCTTTGTCATAGGCAACGCCCCCTTTCGGGTTTGTTTTTCTCGGATAAAATCCTAGTCGTACTCGAAACTATGAGTTTTAATACCTATGATTACTTTTGCAATATTGACTTGTGGCTGTTCCTCCGTTCTCTATTACAGAAAACATCAACGGTAATGCCACTACTTTGCCCACAATTAAAACGGCTTATTGTTCTTCGCCCGTACCGCTAAAGCGTATTGTAGGCTGCCACGTTCCGATAATCCTATCTTTGCATATGCACTTAGGCGTCTGCTCTGAGCCTGACAGCTTGGCAATGCCTTTAACATTGCAAGGTATTTCATAACGTAAAATTTTACTTTACCTCACTGCCACCACAATAAAGCGGTATACACATTTCTATGCACAGCAAATTTAGACCCGTACATTCGCAGATTTGTCAGACGTTTCCGTCATTCTCACCATATACATTTTATAGACCCCCGACCTATAGGATACACCATTCACCTCTGAACAGCTTTCGTTTTGCTTTCGCAAATTACGGTATCTCTCAGCCGACTTCACCGAGCTTTTGACAAAGCCAATTTCTCAACCTTGCCAATCGGAGTATCAGGGAAAGCGTTTCGGGGCGTTATTCCCTCATTCCACTTTTCGGATTATCAGTTCTCCTAATCAGATAACTTTCACGTTCTCTTTTTAGTGCCTAATCTTTTCAATT
>DILZ01000058.1:0-298 GCA_002425305.1 Ruminococcaceae bacterium UBA5579 | reverse complement strand
CCGTCGTATCGTCTTGCGGAGAATCCGTTTTCGTTCAAGGTCTTTTCGATCCTGTTGAGATACGAGAATATCTCCTTGTCTTTCAGACCGCGGATACGGACTATAAGCAGAAATTCTCTCGCGGTTGCCGTCATCGCTTGAATTTGATCGAGATGCTGCATATCCTGCTCGAGCAGCTTGCGCACCGCGGGATTTTCCTCTTTCCGAGCGAGAATTTTCAAGTGGTTCTTGTTGCTCTCAAAGCTCTCGCGGCTGTTTACGCAGAGTATCTCGATTTCCGTCAAGCCTTTCAGAACGC
>DILZ01000073.1:6762-7252 GCA_002425305.1 Ruminococcaceae bacterium UBA5579 | reverse complement strand
GGAACTCGCGCACGACGTCCTCTTTCTCGCGGCGGGCGTCTGGATCGGGCTGTTCGGGTGGCGGTTGAACCCGATGTTCGGGGCTGCGGCGATGAGCCTGTCGAGCTTTTGCGTTGTCACGAACGCTCTGAGACTGAATTTCGTCAAAATATACAGTACAAAGCACGATAAAAAACGGCGGGTCACAATAGCGGAAAAAGAGAGTGGCCTCGATGCAGCGCAGCTGAGGCAAGGAGACCCGGCTAGCGAGCGGTTTTCCGCGATTTTAAATAAGGAGGATAAATCAATGGAAGTAACAATGAAGATCGAAGGTATGATGTGCGGTCATTGCGAGGCGGCTGTCAAGAAAGCTCTGGAGGCTCTGCCGACCGTGGAGAGCGCGGAGGTATCGCACGAAAAAGGCACGGCGGTGGTGAAGCTCAAGGAGCAGACCGACTTCGCGGTGCTGAAAAAAGCGATCGAGGACAAGGACTATAAGGTCATCGAATGA
>DILZ01000073.1:0-6714 GCA_002425305.1 Ruminococcaceae bacterium UBA5579 | reverse complement strand
GAGAACAAGTTCTTATTTGCGTTTTCCGAAAACTTTTGAAAAAAACAAAAAAACCCCTTTACAAATCGTTTTTTTTGTGATATAATACTATTGTTGCGCACCAAAAAAGAGTGCGCGGAAAACTACCGCTCCACGGATCGCGGGTCTTGCTCCGTATCGGAGAAACACCGGTGCCCCTTTACTGTGACGCGGACTATATTTTATGAGGTGTTATTATGTTAAGAAAAGAAGAAAAAACGGCTGTAATCGAAGCCAACCGCAAGCACGACAAAGACACGGGCTCGCCCGAGGTACAGATCGCAATTCTCACTAAGAGAATAAACGAGCTTACCGAACACATCAAGGTTCACAAGAAGGATCACCACTCCACACGCGGACTTCTCAAAATGGTAGGCCGCAGAAGAAATCTGCTCAACTACCTCCAGAAGAAGGATATCGAGCGTTACCGCGCGATCATTGCTAAGCTCGGCTTGAGAAAGTAAACGGTTTAAGGGCAGGAGCTTTTTCTGCCCTTTTTGCGGGTTTTACACTCCAATCGAAAGGATTTTTAATATGTTTGAGAATTACAAGGTATTCAAAACCACGTTTGCGGGACGCGAGCTTACCGTTGAAACGGGCAAGCTGTGCGGTCTGTCGAACGGTTCCTGCTGGGTAAGATACGGCGAAACGGTCGTTATGGTAAACGTTGCCGCTTCCCCCAAGCCGCGTGACGGCGTGGATTTCTTCCCTCTCTCCGTTGATTACGAGGAAAAGCTTTATTCCGTGGGCAAGATACCCGGCGGCTTTCTGCGCCGCGAGGGCAAGCCGTCCGAAAAGGCGATACTCACTTCAAGAGTGGTAGACCGCCCGATGCGTCCGCTTTTCCCGAAGGATATGCGCAATGACGTAGCTATCACGATGACAGTGCTTTCCGTAGACCCCGACTGCTCACCCGAAATTATGGGTATGATCGGCGCGTCTATCGCGGTGTCTATCTCCGACGTTCCGTGGAACGGACCTATCGGCGGCATTTCCGTCGGTCTTGTGGACGGCGAGATAGTTCTTATGCCGAACGCGGAGCAGCGCGCTAAGTCCGATCTTAACCTGACGGTCGCTTCCTCCGAGAAGAAAGTAGTAATGATCGAGGCGGGAGCTAATGAGGTTTCCGACGAGCTGATGTTTGACGCTATTATGGCTGGTCACAACGAGATAGTTAACTCGCTTATCCCGTTCATCAAGGACATTCAGGCGCAGATAGGCAAGCCGAAATTCACGTTCGAGAGTATGGATGTAGATCACGATATGTACGACGCTATCAGCGATTTCGCTATCGAAAAGGTTCGCTACGCAATGGATACGGACGACAAGAATATCCGCGAGGAGCGCTTGCAGCCCGTTTACGCGGAAGTCCACGAGAAGTTTGACGAGCAGTACCCCGAGCAGACCGCGATGATAGACGAGTGTATGTACAAGCTCCAGAAGTTCGTTGTGCGCCGCTGGCTGCTCGATGACGGCAAGCGCGTTGACGGACGCGCGCTCGATCAGATGCGCCCGCTGGCTTCCGAGGTCGGCGTTCTGCCGAGAGTTCACGGTTCGGGAGTTTTCACGCGCGGACAGACTCAGGTTATGACGATATGCACGCTGGGTCCCGTATCGGACGCTCAAAGACTTGAGGGTCTTGACGAAGAGGAGAGCAAGCGTTATATCCACCACTACAACTTCCCGTCTTACTCTGTCGGCGAAACGAAGGCATCGCGCGGTCCGGGCAGACGCGAGATCGGTCACGGCGCGCTCGCCGAACGCGCACTCATTCCTGTTATCCCCTCCGTTGAGGAGTTCCCCTACGCAATAAGATTGGTAAGCGAGGTACTGTCCTCGAACGGTTCGACATCGCAGGGCTCTGTCTGCGGCTCTACGCTTGCGCTTATGGACGCGGGCGTTCCGATAAAGAAGCCCGTTGCGGGTATCTCCTGCGGACTTATCACCGAAGGCGAGCGTTGGATGACTATGGTCGATATCCAGGGCGTTGAGGACTTCTTCGGCGATATGGACTTCAAGGTTGCGGGAACGCACGACGGTATCACCGCTATCCAGATGGACTTGAAGATCGACGGACTTACTCCCGAAATAATCAAGAGCGCGTTTGAAAAAACGCACAAGGCTCGTGACTATATTCTTGACGAGGTAATGCTGAAGGCTATCCCCGCGCCGCGTGAAACGGTCGGCAAGTACGCTCCGAAAATGCTCACGACGAAAGTTCCCGTGGAAAAGATCAGCGACGTTATCGGCAAGGGCGGCAAGGTCATTCAGAAGCTCTGCGCGGACTTCGAGTGCAAGATCGACGTAGACGAGGACGGCAACGTATTTATCTGCGGCACAGACCTCGAAAAGGCGAACGCGTGCGTTCAGGTCATTCATACGATAGTAAACCCGCCGGAGATCGGCGCTATATACAAGGGCAAGGTAGTCCGCATTATGAACTTCGGCGCGTTTGTTGAGATAGCTCCGGGCAAGGACGGAATGGTGCATATCTCCAAGCTCGAGAACCGCCGCGTTGAAAAGGTCGAGGACGTTGTTTCCATCGGCGATGAGATAATCGTTAAGGTAATGGAGATAGACCAGCAGGGACGTATCAACCTTTCGAGAAAGGACGCGCTTGCCGATATTGAAGCAAAGCGCAAGGCGCAGTCCGGCGAGTAATTAAAAAACAAGTGAGAGTGAGAAAACTCACTCTCGCTTTTTTATTTGGAGGAAAAATATGCTCAAATTCTCTGCGGCGATCAACAATGTGGCAGACTTTCAAAAAGGCGATCTGCCCGCCGAAGCCGTTAAGCTGAGATCACCGTCAAGCACAGGCGAGATGATGCTGAAAGCTGCTCCGATAGCGGGTGTGCTGTCTATGATTTTGGCGGCGGCGATGTTTTTGAAAACGTTTCTCAATCATATACGTGTCATTTCCCCGATAGCCTTGATTTTTGGAGCAGCTGTCGGATTTGCGCTGCTTTGGGTCCACGAGCTTCTGCACGCGGTCGTTTATCCGAAGGAAGCGTCCGTCACGATAGGCAGGCTGAAGGGCAAGCTGATCTTCGTTGCGCTCACGTCATACCCGCTGAAGCGCGGACGATTTGTTCTTATGTGCCTTCTGCCGTTTGTTCTGGGGTTGATACCGCTTTGTATATTCCTTCTCTCCGCGCCGGAAAATCTCATTCCGAACGGTATAATGTTCGGAATGGCGTGTATGGGAATGACCTCTCCGTACCCCGACGTTTACAACGTAATATCTGTGCTGAGGCAAACAAAGCACTCGGATATGATAATGTTTTACGGCGATGATATCTATAGGATACCTTGCCGGTGACGGCTGAAAGCAAAAAACGCAGCCGAAAAGCTGTGGCTACAAAAGCGGCAAGCTTTGGCACTGTAAAACAAAATATGCGGTGATATATTCCGCAGAAAGGGAAAATTATGTCGACTGAAATCATACTTGACGAAAACGGGAAGATCACTCCGGATAGCGGGCTGTTTAAACAGCTTGACGAGTGGCACGAAAAAGACGAATACGCCAAAATAGTGGAGGCGGTATTGGCTGTGCCGCTCGAAAACCGAAGCAACAAGCTGTGGTTCAGACTTATCAGCGCGTACAACAATATGGGGGAATTCGGCAAGGCTCGTGAGGAGCTGGAGAAGCTCGCGCCGTTTTGCGATAATCCCGCCGATCTTTCGCGGCTTCACTATATGCACGGGTACATCTACTACCGCGAAGACCGCGAGTATCTGGCGATTTTAGAGTATCGGCGCGGGCTGGAAGCAGACCCCGACAACTCCATCGGACTTAATCTCGAAAACGAAATCAAAGATTGCCGCGGCTATATCACGAAAAATCTCGCAAAACTGCACTCTCTTTCCGAAAGAATTTACAACGATGTAAAGGAACGCTGCCGCAAGAAAACCGATAAAACGAAACTCACCGACGAGGAATTTTCGATGTACCTGGGATTTTTGCCTGCTTTGCGGGTGATACCAGGTCAATCGAACTCGATAGGCTTCGGCTATTCCAGAAAATACGAGGGCGAGGAGAAGCAGACGACGCTCGACTGGCTGAACAGAGGCTTTGGGATAACCGACCGCGAGAGCCTGCTTGACTTCTGCCAAAACTCACCGTACTGCAACGTAAACGCGACGGCGGAGGATGTTCGGTCAAGCCTGTCGGAAGCCGAAAGCTCCGACCCGCAAGATACCGTGGGGAAATACGTGGTCGACTGCTTCGCGGAGTTCATCGCGGCTTTCGGCGAGTTTTTGCCAGAAGCGGGCGTGCTTGCGTGGGATATCAGCGAAAAAACGGGCTTCATACGCTGGGCTTACGCGTGCGGTGTTATCACCGACGACGAGTTTTCCGGCTATATGGAGCAGCTGCGCAGTTTAGCGCGGGAGAAATTTTCGTCCTTTGAGGAATATATCCTGTCGGCGGCGTTCGGCGCGGCACTGTTTATGTTCAAAGCAGAAAGAATGCACATTATACACGCCATTGATTACTTAGCCAGAACTGCCCCGCAGCTGAAATGGGAGCTGCCCGATTTAGAGTGGTAGAGGTTAGAGATCGGAAAAAGCGGTTGGAGCTTTGCTCTTACCGCTTTTTTACGTTTTTGCATACGAACTCGTCGTCGGTGATAACACNNCCGGGAGCGGGAGGAGCGCGGACGATTTTTTCTAATGTGAGTCCTCAATCATAACGGCAAGTCCCCGGCGAAGACACAGTGTATAAGCAGATCTGCCATTGTATGAACGTCCTCAGCGCAGTTGCCTTTGATCCACCGGCAGATAACAGCAAACATTCCTTGCAGATAAAAGGTCAGCTTATACTTTATCACATCTTCTGTAAAACCAAAGCGCTTCATAATGGGATAAAAGAAATCTGTATAATACTGATTAAAATTTTTGTTTGTCTGTACCACGGTCGGCTGAGTAACAGCAACATTGAAGATACGTCGGTTTTCCTTGACAAATTCCAGATACGGGATCAAATATTCCGGCGTTATAAAAATCAATTTATCCGTAGGTGTGTCCGCTATTTGCTCCGGTGTGATCGTTTCAAGAGATTTAAATTTATCCGTAAACCGTTTCAAAATAACTTCTACGGTTTCATATAGAAGATTGCGATTGTTTCATAATGAAGATAGAAAGTAGAGCGATTGACCCCTGCTTTGTCACAAATTTCATTTACAGTGATGTATTCAAAACTCTTCACTTCCAAAAGGGAAAGCAAGAACTTCGTCTATTCTGACTGCAGTATTAAAATACTTACTTTCTGATTTGTTCACTTTACCTCCCTCCTCCTGTTTTACTTTTCTGTTTCACAACAGATATCCTTTGCAAGCTCTATGATTTCAAAGGCGTATTTCTGTTTACCTTTTTCGAGCAGCTTTTTATAAATCGGGAAGTTGACTGCCATTCCCACCATACCAACGCACCCAATTACAATCCCTAAAATGAAGGAATCTGTGTTAGCGAAGCCGATCACCTGCATAGACAGACACATACCGGCACCGAAAATCAAGGCCAAAATAATGCCAAACGTATATGCAAATATATTGGCCGGATTTTTTGCCTTGCGGTCGAGCTTCTTTAGCGCGACAACCTTGGATGCGCTCCTGGGCGCATATTCGTTTGCGATAGTCTCTGCGAAAATCTTGTCTGTGTTCATTTGTAAATCCTCCTGTGTTTTGATTGTAACTTTATTTTACACCAGAAAATCTAAAAACGGAACAATACAGATCGCTTAAAGTGTTGTGTTCAGGCATTTTTTAAATCAGCCCTTGCCAATAGGGACATTTACAAAAAACCGGACACCCATTCAGATACGCATTGTATCAAAATTGGTGTCCGGTTATGTGATAACGTTACAAAAAGATTTTTATTTACAATGATCCGACAGCCAATTAAAAATATCATTGATGTCAAAATTTCCCGCAGCAACGCTAAGTCCCAGATCAATCAGTTCCTTTTGCGCGTATTCCAATTGAACGCCGTTTATATCAAGAAAAATAAGCATAACGTGAATTCCCGTGCGCTTGTTTCCGTCGACAAACGGGTGATTAGAGATAATAGAACGACACATTGCTGCTGCTTTGGATAGAAGCGAGGGGTAAACCTCCTTGCCGCCAAACGTTTGAAAAGGAGCGTTCAAAGCAGATTGGAGCAAGCCTGTATCGCGTACTCCGTCTGAACCGCCCGTTGCTTTAATCATCATTTTGTGGACAGACAAAACCTGCTGTTCTGTAAGCCTTATCATTTAGCAAGCTCCTTATACGCTTCAAGATTTTTTTCAATCAATCTTTTGGAAATGCTCTCAATATCCTCATCGGGAGCTGTCTGAATTTCCTCGGCAGCAGGAAATTCCATAATAATATATCTTGGAACATTGTTTTTCAAAATAACCGCCGAGCCGTTTTCGTCAACAATCCTTGCCACTTTGGAAAAATTCTGATTGGCTTCGGTTATCGAAACCAAAGCTTCTGTATTTACCAACATTGAAATCAACTCCTTTCTCATAATATTATAACACATATATAGGAGAAATTCAACCTATTTTTAAGATTTTTAATAAAGAAAACGACAGATTTTTGTCAAAAGCTGTCGTTTATTGTTGTGATATCGTGACCAAAAAGATTTGAATACAATCCACTAACCGGCGATGTGTCAGCACCGCGCGTTTTTTCGGTTCCGCGAAGCGGAATC
>DILZ01000111.1 GCA_002425305.1 Ruminococcaceae bacterium UBA5579 | reverse complement strand
TGACCACTTCGATACGCTTCCGGATAATTGCAACAGGTATATTATACACTATTTGTTGACAGTTGTCAAGGGGTTAGGAAAAATTTTCATCAAATTAGTTATAATGCTTGACAATATATATGAAAAGTATTATAATGAAAAAAACGGATAAAAATGTTTTGCCGTGAATGAAAGGAAGAATATTATGGATTTGGATAAGCTTAAGGGTTTGCGCAGAAATTTGCTTTTGATGGCAATGCTGGAGCTTGTATGCGGACTGTTTATGATAATAATGAAGGATAAATCGCAGGAAATATTGATAGTTATGCTGGGAATAATAGCCGCGTCATACGGCATAGTAAACTTTTTTGCGTGGCTCATAAAAAAGGATAAGGACGGCTCGGGGTCGGCTGTGGTGATATTGATCCTTGGTATAGTTTCGGGTGCTTTGCTTGTATTTTTCCGTAATGATCTAAGCAAGTTTTTTATTTTGATAGAGGGAATGTTGGCAGGTATTTTCGGGGTCACAAAGCTGCCGAATATGTTTTCGATCAAAAAAGCGGGCTTTGAAAAATGGTGGGTGGTTCTGCTGTTGATTTTGATTACCGTGGGAATGGGTATTCTGATTGGACTTAACGCGTTTGACGAGGCGTTCTTCTCTATCGCGACGGTTCTGCTGGGAGTATCGCTTGTGTTGGACTGTGCAACGGATATTTTCGCTATGGCGGGCACAAGCAGCGTTCAGAAACAGCTTCTTGCCATTGAGGGAGAGGTTGAAGTGGACGCAGAAGACAAAGCAGAGATAGTTAAGAAAAAATAAAATTGTTCAGTTCGGTCTTCCCGTTTATGGCGGGAAGACCGCTTTTTTTGCGCAAAACCGCTTTCGGAGCGGCTTTTTGTGAACCGGGGTTGACATTTCGGTCAAAATATGGTAGAATAAGGATTGTGCGGATTTGTTCGGCGCAATTTTTGTGGAGATTATAAAATATGAGAATGTTTTTTGCGATATTGGCGTGCAAGCTTGCGTATTTTTTCGGGCATCTTATCGGACGTGGTTCCAGTCTGCCGGGGAGAATAGCGTTAAAAATGTATCCCGATATCCTTTCAAAGATAACACTGCCGGAGTATGTTATCGCTGTGACGGGCAGCAACGGCAAAACCTCTACCGTTGAGATGATAACGCGCGTGCTTTCGTCGCAGGGGAAAAGGGTAGTCACCAACAAGGAGGGCTCTAACCTTGACGCGGGAATAGCCGCTGTTCTGTTGTATAACTGCACGTTCGGCGGCAAGCTGAAGGCGGACGCTCTCGTGCTGGAGTCCGACGAGCGCTTTTCAAAGCTGACGTTCCGTTGGTTTGCCCCTACGCATTATGTCGTAACGAATCTTTTCCGCGATCAGCTCACGCGAAACGCTCACCCCGAATGGGTATACGAGTATATCCGCGAGAGCGTTTCCGAAAGCGGAACGCTGATACTCAACGCGGACGACCCTCTGATCTCGCTACTGGGCAAGGACAGGGATAACGTAGTGTGGTTCGGTATGGACAGGCAGCCGTTCTCCGAGGAGAAAAACAGCTCGGTTTACGACGACGGCGCGTTCTGTCCGAATTGTAAAAGCCGTATGAGCTACAATTACCGTCATTTCAACCATATCGGTGAATATTATTGTGAGAATTGCGGTCACAAAAAGCACACCACCGATTTCACCGTCACCTCTGCCGATTTGAAAAACGGTATAATAACGATAGACGGCGAGAGCCTAATAAAGCTCAGCTTTAAGAGCGTGTATAACGTATACAATATTCTCGCGTGCTATGCAGTGTGCAGCCTTGCGGGCGTGGAGAAGGAGAAAATTGCCGCGGAAATAAGCGATTATGTACTTAAAAACGGCAGAGTAGTGGAATATTACCTCGGTACGAGCGAGGGAACATTTCTTGTTTCAAAGCACGAGAATTCAGTGTCCTACGATCAATCGATACGCTATCTTGTCGGACAAGACATTCCCTGCGGAGTGATCATCATCGTTGATTCGGTGAGCCGCCGCTATTCGACGGGCGAGGTGAGCTGGCTGTGGGATATTGATTTCGAGCTGCTGAACGCGCCCTG
The DNA here is from genome assembly GCA_002425305.1 of Ruminococcaceae bacterium UBA5579. GTDB lineage: Bacteria > Bacillota > Clostridia > Oscillospirales > Ruminococcaceae > CAG-115. The sequence continues at coordinate 5,630 of DILZ01000111.1, read as the reverse complement.
CGTAGAGCATATCTACCTGCTCGGAGCGCACGCTCCCGACCTTGAAACGCGCTTCTCCTACACCGAAATATTTCCCGAGAAGATATCCGTAATGCCCGATATCGACGCGGCAGTCGACGAGATAGCTGCCAAGAAGCACGACAAGCTGTATACGATAACGTGCTTTTCGGACAAGGCGAAGTTCCTTTCAAAGGTAAAAATAAAGTGAGGGCGTGAGAATATGAAAATACTGCACCTTTTTCACGATCTGATGAATTTGTACGGCGAATACGCCAACACTCTCGCGCTTCAGCGCGCCGTTTCCGAAAAGGGAAGAGCAGCCGAGATAGAGCGGCTTTCGATAGGCGACAGTCTTTCGTTTTCCGAATACGATTTTATCTACATCGGATCGGGAACGGAGAAGAACCAAAAGGTCGCGCTTGAATATCTGCGTCCGTATGCCGGGGAGATAAAGTCGGTGCTTGCGGACGGCAAGCTGCTGCTTGCAACGGGCAATTCGTTTGAGATGTTCGGAGAAAATATTACCGACAGATACGGCAAGGAATACGGTGGCTTGGGGCTGTTCGGGTTTACGGTGATTGAGGGCACAAAGCGCGTTGTCGAAGACGTCGTCGCCGATTTTGAGCAGCAAAAAGTTATAGGCTTCATAAACAAGTCGAGCGAAACCGAGGGCGTTAAAAACCCGCTTTTTGTGATAAAGCAGGGCGTCGGAAACAGCGAAGGCTCTCCGAATGTGGAGGGTATACGCGACGGCGGCTTTTACGGCACGCACATTATAGGACCGCTGCTTATCCGAAACAAGTGTATGGCGGATCACTTTGCGGAGCAGCTGACGCAGAATAATTAAGAACCTGCATTAACTCGATATTGTCTTAAGTATATAGACTTCGTTCCCCTGTTTGCGGCGGGGGAACGTTTTTTGTTTCGCGCTGCTTTGCTTTATCATAATAAAACGCGCTATTTTTCCGGAAAATGGAGAAAATCTCATTTTTTTGTGGTTTACCACTTGAAAAATACAACAAATTGTGTTATAATAAAATTGTATATCAATTTGAGATTTCAATAGCGCTGAAAATGTAAAGAAAGAGCGCATTAAGGAGGATAAATGAGAGGAGCAATTTTCAGTCTGTTTGACTTGATGACGGGGAAAGGCGACATAGTTGTGGTTGCGTTGTCGTTTTTCTCGGTGCTGATGCTTATATTCGTGTGCTTTCCGTTTCGCTCGTGCGCGTGCGCGTTGGTCGCGCATTGGTTAGGCGACGATACCGCGTCGGAGCAGGGCAGGTTTACGCTCAATCCGCTTGTTCACATAGACCCTATGGGCGCGCTTTGTATGTGCTTGTGCGGCATCGGCTGGAGATTNNATGGAGCAAGCCTATGCCGATAAACGTAAGGCGCTGCCGAAAGGTCTCGATACGCACGGCGCAGGTGCTGATATCAATCACCGGACCGTTGGCGTTTGTTCTGCTGGCATTTTTGATGCTGATCATCAACAAGATACTTTTGGCGACGATGGCTGTCACGCAAACGCTGTTTTATATAGTTATGGCTTTGCAGATGGTTGCCGGTATGTGCGCGTTTTTGGCGATATTCCACCTGCTTCCCGTTCCTCCGTTTGACGGCTATGTGCTGATCCAAGGCATTTTGCCGAGGAAATTCGCGATTTGGGTGGAACAAAACGCCGGCATAATCTATATGGCGGTTTTCATTCTGCTGATAGCGGGCGCGCTTTCCGGACCTCTCGGATTCCTTTCCGACAAGCTGACAGAGTTTCTCTGCTTTATAACCGGGCAGCCGAAGCTGATTTGAGCTATGACGGAGCTTAATTTTAAACTTGAGATATTCGAGGGACCGCTTGACGTTCTGCTTATGCTTATTCAAAAGCACAAGCTGAACATCTACGATATCGAGATCTCTGTGCTTCTCGATCAGTTTTTGGGATATCTCGAACGTATGACGGAAGCGGATATCGAGGTCACTTCGGATTTTCTGGAGATGGCGGCGCGGCTTATTCTGATAAAGTCGGCGGCTCTGCTGCCCAAGGACGAGGCGGAGAAGCTGAAAAAGGAACTTCAGGGGCAGCTTATCGAGCTTGCGCTCGCAAAGACAATGGCGGGAAAGCTGAAAAACCGTTGGCAGGGCGATACGGTATTTGTCCGCGTCCCCGTAGAGCTGGATATAGACAGCGCGTATCGACAAACGCACGAGCCGGAGGAGCTGCTTTTGTCGTATGGAGCTTTGTCGGAGCGTTCGCGGCGCAGAGAGTCGTACAACAGACCGCCCGCGCCCCCGACGGTGGAAAAGAGCTATGTTACGATATTTACGGGTATCGTGGTCATATTGAAAAGTCTGCGGAAAAACGCGGTCGTGCCGCTCAAAGAGCTTTACGGCAGCTGCGGGCGTTCGCGCAAGGTCGCGCTGTTTCTGGCGATCTTGGAGCTTTCCAAGGACGGCAGAATAATCATCAGCGACGACGGTGAGAGCATCACGCTTGCGGACAGTTGACAGTAAATAGTTGTTAGTTATTGGTTTTGCCTTTTGAATAGAGGTCAATATGAAGTTTAGTGAACGAATGGCGGCGGTCGAGGCTGTGCTGTTTGCTTGCGGCNNGCGAGCCTATCGAGCTTGAAAGGCTTGCGGAAGCGGCAGAGGTGGAAAAGGAGACTGCAGAGAGAATAGTTGAGCGGTTGAACGACAGATATGCCGAGCAGGGCAGCGCGGTGGTGATAGGGAAGCTGGACGGCAGTTATCAGATGATGACAAAGCCCGAGTACGCAAGGTACATAAAAACCGCAATGGAAACGCGCCGACAGACCCCGCTCTCTCCGGCAGCACTGGAGGTTCTGGCGATAGTGGCGTACAATCAGCCGGTAACGCGCGGCTTTGTCGATCAGGTTCGCGGAGTGGACAGCGGCGGCGTAGTGCGAAGCCTTGTGGAGCGCGATCTGCTGGAGGAGCACGGCCGTCTGAACGATGTGCCGGGCAGACCGATAGCGTACAGAACCACGGATAATTTTTTGAGGTGCTTTAAGCTGAATACTCTGAGCGATCTTCCGCCGATACCCGGAAGCACCGAACAGATAACTCTTGAGGAGTATGACGGCGCGGACGATGAGCTTGATACGGACGAGGCGGGCGCGGAGGTTTCGGAAGCTGAGGAAAACGGCGTTTCGGAATAAGCGGACATTGGGGCGTTAATGCTAACACGCTCCGGAACGCGGGCAGAAAGAGGTGAGTGCGTGGGCTGGATAATTGCTGCGTCAATAGTGCTGTTCTTTGCGCTGCTGTTGGCGGGTAAGGTCACGGTTTATTTTGATTACACCGGAGAACTTGCCGTTAAGATCAAGTACATGTGCTTCACTGTTGTGAGAATCCCGAAAAAGGAGAAGAAACGTAAGCGTCCGAAGAAGGAGAAGCGGGAGAAAAAAGCAAAGAAAGCGAGCACCGAAAAGGCGAAGCTCAGCAAAAAGTCCGACAAGGAGCAAAGCACCGGCGAGGCAGCCGAAAAGAGCGAAACGGAGAAGCCCGCGAATAAAAAATCCAAGAAGAAAACGGACAACGAACAAAAGAAGAAAAAGTTTGATTTGAAAAGCCTGACGTTTGACGATATGATAGCGTTGCTGAAGCTGGCGTTCTCAAGTGTGAGAAAGCCCTTGCGGAAGCTGTTTAAGAGTATCGTTTTTTCGCATATGTGCCTGAGAGCGGTGTGCGGCGGCGACGATGCGGCAAAAACAGCGATAAAGTACGGCGCGCTGAATATGGCGGCAGGCAATGTTTTGGGTCTGCTGGACAGTTATTTCACGCTGAAGCCGCTTGACGATATGTATATCGGAGTGGATTTCCAAAGCGAAAGCTCGGAATATGACGTGTATTTTGAGGTTCGGCTGACCGTGTTCGCGGCTGTCGCGGCGGGGGTAAAGCTGCTGGCGGCGTTCTTAAAGCTCGTCAGAGCGTACAAGAAGAAAAGCGCAGCGAACATCGCGTTGAGAAAAGCGGCAAAGTAGTTTTATTGTAAATAAATCGGGTGACCGATTTGATATACTGAAAGGAGTATTATTATGGCACATCCTATTGAAGGAATTTTGGGAGTATCGATGAAGAATATCCACGAAATGGTGGATGTAAACACCATAATCGGCGACCCTATCATAAGGGAAGAAACGACTATCATTCCGATCTCCAAGGTTTCGTTCGGTTTTGCGTCCGGCGGAAGCGATCTTCCGACACAGGCGGCGGAGAAGTTCGCGGGCGGCGCGGGCGCGGGCGTTACAGTAAAGCCGGTCGCGTTTATCGTGATCAAGCCCGACGGCGACGTTAAGCTGCTTGAATTGGGCGGTAAAGGCTCTCCGATCGACGGCGTGATGGAATCTCTGCCCGGGATAATCGATAAGATCAAGACGTCCATTGCGGAAAAGAAGGCTGCAAAGGGAGATAAGGGCGACAAGGACGAAAAGGCTGCTGCAAAGGCGGCGGCTAAAGTGGAAAAAGCAGAGGCAAAGCTCGCAAAAGAAGAAGCAAAAGCGGAAACGGCAAACGAGAAATCCGAGGAAAGACTTGCCAAGGCGGCGGCTAAGGTAGAGGCGGCAAGAGCGGAGGCTCAGGCGGAGCTGGACGCCGAGAACAAAAATAAGGAATAATTCCCAATCTTTTGCGTAAAATATTCTCGAAAAAATTTTTCGAGGAGAATTTGCAATGAAAAGAGTTATTTCCGTGTTGTTGTCGTTGTGTATTATCGTGCCGTTTTTGGGCGGGAGAGCTTCCGCGCAGGGACCTTCCTTGTCGGCGGTCAGCGCGGTGCTTATCGAGGCGGAAACGGGCACCGTTCTGTATGCCAAAAACGCCGAGGAGCGGCGCGCTATGGCTTCCACGACCAAGATAATGACTGCGATACTCTTGATAGAGGCGGGAGATCTCGACCGTGAGTTTGCCGTGGATACCTATGCGATAATGACCGAGGGAACGTCTATGGGCTTGCGCGAGGGCGATATCGTGTCGCGCCGCGATCTGCTTTACGGGATACTTCTGCCTTCGGGCAACGATGCTGCCAACGCGGCGGCGGTCTCGGTGTCGGGCAGTATGACGGCGTTTGTCAAGAAGATGAACGAAAAGGCAGCCGAGCTTGGGCTTCGGAACACGCATTTCGTTACGCCGTCGGGGCTTGACGCGGACGGGCATTACACGACGGCGATCGACCTTGCCAATCTTACGGCTTACGCTATGAAGAACGAGATATTCCGTGAGGCGGTGAGTTGCAAGTCAAAGCAGGTGGAGTTCGGCAACCCGCCGTATAAGCGGACGCTGTATAACTCCAACAAGATGCTTTCCAGATATGACGGCGCGATCGGCGTGAAAACGGGTTTCACAGACAACGCACGGCGGTGTCTTGTGTCAGCTGCGGAGCGCGACGGCGTTACGCTTATCGCGGTAACGCTGAACGCGGGCGACGACTGGAACGATCATACCAAAATGCTGAATTACGGTTTTACGCAGGTCAGTGCGTACCCGCTTGAAACGGGCTGCTCGGCGGAGGTCGCCGTAGCGGGCACGGGAAAAAAGATCGGTGTGTATGCCGAAAGTGCGACGCTCTCCCTCAAGCCCGAGCAGCGTCAGAAGCTCGAACGGCGGGTGCT
>DILZ01000066.1:13808-14184 GCA_002425305.1 Ruminococcaceae bacterium UBA5579 | reverse complement strand
CGGGAAGATGTCCGCCGATACCTGGCTTCGCGCCCTGTCCCATTTTTATCTCAATAGCCGCGCCCGCGTCCAGATAGCCCTTGAATACGCCGAAACGCCCCGACGCTACCTGACATATCGTGTTCGCACCGTATTTGTAGAAGTCCTCGTGCAGACCGCCCTCGCCCGTGTTGTAGAACGTTCCCAGCGCTTCTGCCGCTCTTGCAAGCGATTCGTGTGCGTTTTTGGATATCGAACCGAACGACATCGCCGAGAACATTATCGGCACATCAAGCTCGAGATACGGAGTTTTCTCATAATGAGCCTTGCCGTTCTCATCATATGTGATCTTCTGCGATTTCTTGCCGAGGAACGTTTTCGTTTCCATAGGCTCGCG
>DILZ01000066.1:13555-13759 GCA_002425305.1 Ruminococcaceae bacterium UBA5579 | reverse complement strand
TTCTTCGGGGTACCCATCGCGGACAGCAGAACGCCGCCGCTGCCTGCCTGCTTGTATACCTCGTCCATAGTCTGATGAGACCAGTTCGCGTTTTCGCGGAATTGGTTCTCGTTCGGACGGATTTTCAATGCGTGAGTGGGGCAAAGGCATACGCATCTCTGACAATCAACGCACGTCATTTCATCGCTTATCATCTTATCCAGA
>DILZ01000066.1:3011-13510 GCA_002425305.1 Ruminococcaceae bacterium UBA5579 | reverse complement strand
GTCCGGGTCTCTTATAACCTCAAAAAGAGGGTTCATATAATTTATCGCCACGCTATCACACCCTTTCCTGCGCGTTCTTGTCCAATGTTACAATTATCGGCTCGCCGCCGCGCGGGCTCCATATTTTGTCAACATCGGGGCACATCGTTCTTATTGAACATTCCTCGCTCGAAATATAAACGGTGTCATCCTTTNNTAAGTGCAATCTGCTCACCGACCTTTTCCGCCGCGACCATAGAACGGAGCTTTAATCTGTCGTTAAGAGCCATAAGCCCGTTGTTGAAGCCGAGAATGATCGAGAACGGTCCGGTAACGAGCAGACTGGAGTAAACGTTTCTGAAATGACGGTACTTTTCGGTGTCCTCCGGGGAGAACTTTCCGCTCTCCAACTCGCTCCAGAACGGCGACGCAATGACCTTTGCCACGTCCTCAAGCGGCATTTCCAGCCGTCTGTGGAGATAGTCTATTATATATGTGATGACCTCGGTGTCGGTGAGCAGATTGCACTTATAGCCGAACATCTCGATAAAGCGGCGGTTCGCGTCATATGACGATATCTCGCCGTTATGTACTATCGTGTAGTCCAGCAGCGAAAACGGGTGCGCGCCGCCCCACCAGCCCGGTGTGTTCGTCGGATAACGCCCGTGAACGGTCCAAGCCCAACCGTCATACTCCTCCAGACGGTAGAAGTCGCCGACGTCCTCGGGATAGCCCACAGCCTTGAAAACGCCCATATTCTTGCCGCTTGAGAACACATACGCGCCGTCTATCTTGTCGTTTATCTTGATAACGCATTTCGCGACGAACGTGCGCTCGTCAAGCTGGCTGTCCTGCAATTTTGTGGGCAGCGGGTTCACGAAATACCGCCAGATAAGCGGCTCGTCGGTGATGTTCGGGTTTTTGCGCACGGGTATTCTCGAAAGATTTACCACGTCAAAGTGGCGGTCAAGAAACGCCTCCGCTTTAATTCTCGCTTCACTTGAGTCGTAGAAAACGTGAAACGCGTACTGATCCTTGTATTCGGGATATATTCCGTATCCCGCGTAGCCGCCGCCCAAGCCGTTTGAACGCTCGTGCATACAGCCTATCGAATTCACGATGACGCTGCCGTTTGTTCGTCTGCCGCTTCTGTTGATGAAGCCTGAAATAGCGCAGCCCGCCGGAATCCTTGTCGCTCCCTCTCTTTGTAACATAATGTATACTCCTTTATCACTGCCGTGCGAATTATCGCTCGGCAAAGTTTCATAATTGGAATTTTCTGTAATTTCAACTTATTTCGTCAAAATCAAATTCTATTCCAACAAGATACAATATAATTATACATCATAGCGTGAAAAATGTCAAGTATATTTTGCAAGTTTTTTCTTTAAAACTTTCATTTTAAACTCAAAACAACATATCCTTTATCGACCCGTAAAAAGCGGACGCATTTTTTATTGACATAAATTAACAAAAAACAGTTCTATTCGTTTTCAAAGCCTTAAGAACAACTTAAGATTTCCTTACATTCCCTGCAATACATTGACAACCCAAAGAGAATGTGGTATAATTTATTTATAAAATGATTCGGGCTGCATAAGGTGAAGAATATGAAGAAAATCAAGGTTGTTTGCGCGCTGCTGAGCGGGATTATGCTTTTAACGGCGTGTAATAAAAAAACAGAAAGCACGGCGGTAAGCGTTCCCACTGTCATTTCGATTCCTACGGAAAGCTCCTCCGTAGTGTTTTCAAGCTCTGCCGCGTCAACAACAACAACGACCGCAGAAGTTTCGGAACCTCCCTCCGAACCAGCGCCGTACTGCAAGGCGTGCGCGCTGTATTGCGTGGAGGACGGCGAGGTATTATACGCCGAAAACATCAACGACCGGATAGCTCCCGCAAGTCTTACAAAGATCATCACCGCTTCGGTGGCGCTGCGTTATGTGAAGGCGGACGAAATAGTTACGGTCGGTTCGGAGCTGGAGCTGGTCCAGCCGGATTCCAGCCTCGCGTTTATCGCCTCGGGACAAAGGCTTACGATGTACGACCTGCTTACGGGTATGCTGCTCCCGTCGGGCAACGACGCGGCTTACACTACGGCGGCGTATACCGCCCGCAAGAAAAGCGGCAGCGCGAATATGTCCGACAGTCACGCGGTAAGCTATTTCTGCGATCTGATGAACGACCACGCGCGGGAACTTGGAATGGACAACTCTCATTTCGTCGATCCCGACGGCTGGGATGAGGACGCGCACTACACCACGGTATCCGACCTTATAAAGGCAGCGAAGTACGCGCTTTCCGTTCCCGAAATACGCGAGATAGTTGCAATTCGCGAAAAGGACGTGGTTTTCGAATCGGGTGAGCATATAACGTGGTTCAACGGCAACAAGCTTCTGCACCCCGAAAGCGAGTTCTACTGCAAAAACGCGATAGGAATGAAAACGGGATTTACCGACAACGCCGGGCTTTGTCTCATTTCCGCTTTTGAAAAAAACGGGAAAACGTATATTATCATCGTAGTTGGCTGCACAGACGACCGGGAAAGGTATAGGTTGATCCTTGATCTGTTCAACAGGATAAAATAAACAAAAAGCCGAGAGCGTTCTCGGCTTTTTCTGCTATATGCAGTTTAACGTTGTATATTATTCGCCTCTGTTTGTTTTTACAAGATCGGATATCGCAAGGATCATTGAAACAAGCGCGAATACAACCATACCCAATCCGAAGAACTTTGATCCTTCCTGGTAAAAGTCGGTCGCGACAAGCGACGAGAATGTATTCCCGAAGCTGAGTGCGTTGCTAAACGACGTATATGGTATCATAAGGAAAGCTACCGCTCCGGTAAGTACGCCCGCGATTCCGACAGCTGCGTGTGGACGTTTTGCTACTGCGATACAGGAAAGAATGATCGATATGATGCCCAAACCAAGCGTTGCAAAACCGCCAATAACGGCGATCATCGAGAAGGTGAATATCATATTGAAGTCAAGATTCACCAATTTAAAAGAGGCAAGCGAATAACCCACTCCGCCGCCAATTGCGGCAACGGCAGCAATTATCATCAATACGCTGACGATTTTCTTAACAGTATACATAATTAACTCCTTTCAAATCCACTGTAAAGTATTATACTAATTATACCAGTTTTTTTACGGAAATGTCAATGGTAATATGCTCCTAAATTAGTCTTGCAAAGTAAGTATATTTGTGTTTGTTGCACAAGGCGACAAATCAGGGTGAATTATTTTTGAAAATGCCCTTGCAAAATAGGCAAAAATAGGATATAATAACAATGTATGATTATATTCAAAAGAAAGGATATGTTTATATGGCTGTGGAACTTAAAACGATAGAGCACCTCTGCGAGCTTTCAAAGCTCGACTATGACGAAGAGGGAATGAAAAAGGTAATGGGCGAGATGAGCGACATCATCGACCTTATGGACGAGATCAAGGAGTTCGATCTCACCTACGACGACACCAAAGACGGCAACGAGATACGCTTCGGCGACACCCGCGAGGACGTTCCCGAGGAGAGCTTCCCGACGGATAAGCTGCTTGCCAACGCCGAAAACACGGACGGCTGCTATGTCGTTCCGAAGGTCGTAGAGTAAGGGGGTGCGGATATGGATATAAAAAGAGCCAAGATACGCGATCTCCGCAATGCACTTGACAACAAGGAGATAAGCGCGGCGGAGCTTTGCGGAGAATATTTCAAGAGAATTGAGGCGGTCGATCCGCAGCTTCTTTCATACATCACGGTAACAAAGGATAAGGCAATGAAGGACGCGGAGAACGCCCAGAAGATCATTGACGCGGGAAAGTCCGCGCCGCTTACGGGCATTCCGCTGGCCGTCAAGGACAACATCTGCATTGACGGCGTTAAAACGACCTGCGCAAGCAAAATGCTCGAAAATTTCATTCCGCCGTATAACGCGACGGTAATAGATAAGCTGAACGAGCAGGGATACGTTCTTCTCGGACGTGCTTCGATGGACGAGTTCGCTATGGGCGGTTCAACGCAGACCTCCGCGTTTGCGAAAACAAAGAACCCTTACGACCTCGAGAGCGTTCCGGGCGGCTCTTCGGGCGGTTCGGCGGCGGCGGTGGGAGCTTCTCTCGCGCCTGCTGCTCTCGGCAGCGATACGGGCGGTTCGATACGTCAGCCCTCATCGTTCTGCGGAGTTACCGGTATCAAGCCTACTTACGGACGCGTTTCGCGCTATGGATTGGTCGCGTTTGCAAGCTCGCTCGACCAGATAGGTCCGATATGCAACGACGCGCGGGACTGCGCAATAATGCTGAACGCCATTTGCGGTCACGACAGGCACGACGCTACTTCGGCAAACGTTGACACTCCCGATTTTACCGAAAAGCTCGGGCAGCCGATAAACGGCTTGAAGATCGCGCTGCCTAAGGAGTTCTTCTCCGACGCGGTGGACGAGACCGTAAAAAGCTGCGTGCTTGACGCGGCAAAGGAGCTTGAAAAGCGCGGCGCGGCGCTCGTGGATTGCTCGATGCCCGGGCTGAAATATGCTATCCCCGCATACTATCTTATCGCTTGCGCGGAGGCGGCTTCCAATCTCTCGCGGTTTGACGGAATAAAGTACGGCTTCAGAGGAGAGGGAAGAACGTTTGAGGAGCTTATCCGCGACAGCCGCTCACGCGGGTTCGGCGAGGAGGTCAAGCGGCGCATACTTCTCGGAAACTACGCGCTTTCTAGCGGATATTATGACGCTTATTACAAGAAGGCTCTCGCGCTAAAGCAAGAGATAATTAAAGAATACAACGACATTTTCGAGATCGCCGACGTTATTCTCACACCGACAGCTCCAACTCCCGCTTATAAGATAGGCGCACAGGATAACGATCCCGTTAAGATGTATCAGGCTGATATTTGCACGGTAACGGTGAATATCGCGAAGCTGCCCGGAATTTCCACGACCTGCGGATACACTGCGGACGACGGACTTCCGATAGGTATGTCGATAATCGGAAAGCGTTTCGACGAGCAGACGATACTGCAAGTCGCGGACGCGTTCGAGCAAGGCTTTATGACCATTGCTCCGAAGCTGTAAGGGGGTGTTTTGATGAGTGCTTATTTTCCCACAATGGGTCTTGAAATACACGCGGAGCTGCTAACTAAATCAAAGGTGTTCTGCACCTGTTCCGCAGAGTTCGGCGGAACTCCGAACTCGCGCTGCTGCCCTGTATGCAGCGGACTTCCCGGAACTCTGCCCGTGCTCAACCAAAAGGCGGTTGAGTACATTATAAAAGCGGGCTATGTGATGAACTGCGATATCTCGCGGTTCACGAAATGGGACAGAAAGAACTATTTCTACCCCGATCTTCCCAAGGCGTATCAGATATCGCAAATGCCGCGCCCCGTCTGCCTTTCGGGTACAGTAAACATTAACGTAAACGGCGTAGACAAGATTATCCGCATTAACCGTATCCACCTTGAGGAGGACGCGGGCAAGCTCGTTCACGACGATGTGAACCGTATTTCTCTTGCGGACTACAACCGCTGCGGCGTTCCGCTTATCGAGATAGTTACAGAGCCGGATTTCCACTCGGCGGACGAGGTAATTGCGTTTATCGAAAAAATAAAGCTGCTGCTCCAATACGCGGGTATCTGCGACTGCAAAATGGAGCAAGGCTCGATACGCTGCGACGTTAACATCTCGATAGCTCCCAAAGGCTCGACCGAGCTTGGGACGCGCACCGAGCTTAAAAACCTCAACTCGCTCAAGGCGATCGCGCGCGCTATTGAGGTGGAGATTGAGCGGCAAGAAGAGCTTCTTGAAAACGGCGAGCGCGTTATTCAGCAGACGCGCCGTTTCAATGAACAGCTCGGCGAAACGACCGCTATGCGCTCCAAGGAGGACGCGCACGACTACCGCTATTTCCCCGATCCCGATATCCCGCCGATAATCTTCACCGAAGAGGAACTTGAAGCGATAAAGAGTTCTATCCCCGAACTGCCCGAGCAGCGCGTTGAACGTTATGTCAATGAATACGGTATCAAGAAAGCGGACGCGGACATCATTGTCGGCAACAAGACAATATGCGATTTCTTTGACGCGGCGATTTCGGAATACAACAACCCGAAAGCCGTTGCGAACTACATCATCGGCGAGCTGATGAACCGCATAAACCGCGGCGAAGCGGATATGGAAAATCTTAAATTCGGCGGCGCGAAGTTCGCGCAGCTTGTCGAATTTATGCAGACGGACAAGATATCGCAGGCGAACGCCAAGACGATACTCCGCGAGATGATCGAGAACGGCGGCTCTCCGAAGGATATTGCCGACCGCGACGACCTCTGGATAAAAGAGGACAACGATTTGCTGGCGAAGGTAGTGGACGAGATAATCGCCAACAATCCCAAGCCCGTGGAACAATACAAAAACGGCGATCAGAAGGTGTTCGGGTTCTTTATGGGACAGGCGAACAAGGCTTTGAAAGGTGCGGCAAGCCCCAAAGCTATTCAGGAATATATCCGTAAAAAGTTAGGAGAGTAGCTATGAGTTTCCGGCAGCGTCACCCGTATCTGTTCTGGCAGCTTATCGGCTGGGGAATATTACTGGCGGATTTTGGATTTTTAGTGGTCTCAGCCTTATGCAAGTTCGGTGAATGGTGCTATCCGATCATTGTGTTCACGTTTATCGCAGGGCTGTTTGCCGTGGCTGTGTCACCGGTGATAGTGCGGCTCACTCGCCGCCGCCTGATACCGCAGAACAACGACGTTAATACCGAGAGGCTGTTCAACGGCAAAATATCCGCGATAATGGAGGTGCGGCGCGGCGTTGGCTTAAGCGTGTCGACGGCTGTGCTTGCCGTTTCGTCGATAATAGTGTTTATGTTTGCGGCGTATATTCTCGGTGATCGCGTACATCTGGCGCTTGGTTTCGCGTGTATGGTTTTGGCATTTGCAGCGCCGTTTATTATCCTCGGAATATATGTAAAGAATATCACGCGGAGGTTCTTCACCGTAAAAAACGGAGAGAAGTGTGTTGAGATGACTATACCCGCCGATCTTAAGGTACTCGGGGAAACGAATCTGCGGACGCTTGTGATAGTCGGCGAGCCGAGCGCCGTTCTGCTGAACTTTTTCTACAACTGGCTGCGGCCGTATCTTCGCGGGGAGCGTCTTACTCTATACAAAATACCCGCGCCCGAATTATGCAGTGACTATCAGCCAAAAGGTATGCTGCAATATGTAGATATACTGCTTTGTATTCCCGAGGAACAGCTTGACCTCACCAAAGAGAAAGAGGCTCTTTTTAAAAGTGAATGTGATATTATGAGCGCGTTTCCGTTCAGTGTGTTCGTTTATCACGAGCAAACCGATATTACCGAATAAAAAACGGTGTCAAACAATTGTTTGACACCGTTTCTATTTTTTTATTCCGAACCCTCCGGCTCGGCGGTTTTATACTCTGTTATAATAACAGATTCTATAATGATATCGGTTTTGGGTTTGGTTTTTTTGCCGTCTTTTCCCATGATCACCTCGGCGCTTGCTATTTTATCAAGAACATCAAACCCCTCGAACGTCTGACCAAACACGGTATAGCTGCCGTCCCAAAGCGGATAGCCGCCCTTTTCGGCATATCTCTTCTTTACGTCGTCGTTTGCCTTTTTTATCATATCGGCAAGATTATTAAGGCTCGTTTCCTGATAGGTGAGCTGCGTAAGCATCGGGTCGGTATCCTCCAAGCCCTCCTTTTGCTCCGCCAAGGTAGTCGCCTGGTTGCGGATAAGCTCCGGGGAATATTTCGTGATATCGTCGGGCTTTTTGCTGCTGACAATGTAAAACATCGCAGTATTCTCACCCATTTTATTAGCCGAATAGCCAAGCGCACCGTAGAAGTTTCGTGCGTCTGTGCTGGTTTCTACGGGGAAAAAACCGTCCTCGTTGACAAGTGCCGTGCCGCCCGTTCCGTTTCCGTACAGCGAGCCGCCCTGTATGCACATATCCTTTGCAACACTATGTATCTTCAGTCCGTCATAGTATCCCTTTTCAACAAGCATCTCAAAATTCTTCACGGCATTGGGCGCAATATCGGGAAACAGCTTCACTTTTATAGTGCCGTATTCCTCAATGTTTATCTCGGCTATCTTATCGCCGTCCTTGAACGTCAGCTCCTCGGATATATTTCCGGATTGTCCTTTGCTCTTACAGCCCGCAAAGCTCATCGCGCAGCTGACAGTAAGTATACTGCTTAACAGAATTCTTTTCAGCCTCATTTTTTTACCTCGCTTTATCATTCAAAAGTTGAAACAGTCACATTCCTGATGATTATGTCCTTAACGGGCTTTGATATTTCCCCGCTGCCGTTGTTCTCCACCTCGACCGCCGACAGCTTATCGATAACATCAAAACCCTCGTATACCTGCCCGAAAACGGTGTAATTCCCGTCGAGATACGGATAGCCACCCTTTTCTTTATACCGCGCCTTCACATCGTCCGATGCGTACTTAAAAAAATCAAGCGTGTTCTGCGCATACTGCACGTCTCTTAAAAACGAGTCGATTTTATCTTGGCTCGCTTTATCGGCGTTTTCGTTGAGATAATCCATAGCGTTGTCTATCTCCAGCTGCGTTCCCTTTTCGTCAAAATTGCTTATATCCTGCGGCGTTTTATTGTTGATTATAAAGAACTGCGTGGTGTTGTATTCCGCGCCCGCGTTGGCATAGCACAAAGCTCCGTAAAAATGGCGGGCGTTCTNNNNGCCGTTGACCATCGCCTCGCCTCCGGTGCCGTTGCCGTTTGCGCTGCCGCCCTGAAGCATAAAGTCCTTCCTGACACGGTGTATCTTCAAGCCCTTATAATATCCCGCGTCACACAGCTTTTGGAAGTTCTCCACGCCCACCGGCGCCGCCTTTGGGAACAGCACCGCTTTTATCGTGCCGTACTCCTCTATCTCAAACGTCGCGATAAGGTCGCCGCTTTTAGGAGCAACGTCCTTGACGTTTCCGTCAAAGCTCGCTATTTCCGCAGGCTTTTTGCTTTTCATCTCATATTTTTTTCCGCAGCCCGTCAGCAGCGTTGCCGCCGCCAGCAAGCTGCACATCAAGATCCGCTTTATCCTCATTACGATGCCTCCGAGCTTTCCGCGACGCTTTCGGATACTTCAACATCGCTTACCGGGTGGAGCGGCTCACGGGGATAGGTATCCGTTTTATCGCCGTCCTTGAACTCCGATATCGTTACGCTCTTTATCATCACTTTCTCGGTTGCCTGACCGTTCTCATCGCAGGGAATATGTGTGAGCTTCTTCACTATATCCAAACCTAAATAGGTCTGTCCGTAAACGGCGTTCTCACCCGCAAGCCCGAACACTCCGCCCATCTCATAAAACTTGTCAAACATTTTGAGTATCTTATCGCGCTCCTCAATATCCTCACGGTCCTTGATAGTATTTTCCTTCATCTCCCTTATCGCTTCTTTCGTAAGCGTTTCCGCATCGTTGTTCACGATAAACCACCGTGCGTCGTTATAGCCCGTTTTCTCCGAGTATCCCATCAGCGCGCCCGTAAACGGCCAAAGGTCTACCGAATATTCATCGGCGATAAGATCGTCGTCGCTATCTCTGCCGATATAGTTGCCCTTTTTATCTTCCTTGCCGCCGGTGAGGAAATAAACGTCGTTTGCCACTCCTTTGATCGGCATATCGTCGTATAAGCCCGCCTCGGCGTTCCTTATGAAGTTTTTCACCGCGTTGGGCGCGTACTGCTCGTACAGCACAACTCGTATCTCTCCGTAATCGGTGTCAATTATCGCTATCTTGTCCCCCGCTGTCGGAGGCTTCAGTTGGATAAAATCCGTGTTCATCTGCTTAAAGTCATAATTGACCATTCCGTTTTCGTGGGTGACCATCTGTATGCAGCCCGAAAACGCAAAAACCATCGCTGCCGTCAAGACAGCCGCCAATATCTTTCTCAAAATAAACTATCCTTTCAATCGTCCGTTACGCTTTTTTTATAACTGTTCCCTGACGAGTTTCCTCCACGATATAGCCGCAACTCGTTATCTCATCTCTGAGCTTATCGGCGAGCGCGAAATCCTTTGCCTTGCGCGCGGCTTTTCTCTGCTCCAGAAGCTCGAGGATATCCGACGGTATCTCGTCGTCACTATTATTATACAACAAACCGAGTACGTTTGTCAATGCCGTAAATTCGTCAAGATATACAGAAATATCGCCTTTTGTTATCTCTTTATCGGCAAGCGCGGTGTTTATCCTGCGAACAAGCTCAAAAACAGCCGCTATACCGTCCGCCGTGTTGAGGTCGTCGTCCATTGCCTTGACAAACGCTTCGCGTGCGTCTTTGACATCGTTTCTCGCACTTTCGGACGGGCCTAAGTCTTTCGCGGTATCAATGGTCCTGTTCATAGCGTCGCGGCAGTTGTAAAGCCGCTCCAGCGCCGCCTTGCAGCTCTCGATGACCTCCACGGTGTAGTTTAACTGACCACGATACTGCACGGAGAGCAGCATAAAGCGTATCGGCTCG
>DILZ01000066.1:0-3005 GCA_002425305.1 Ruminococcaceae bacterium UBA5579 | reverse complement strand
CACGAGGAAGAAGTTCCCCGCCGATTTCGACATCTTCTTGTTATCAACGTTCAGCATACCGTTGTGCATCCAGATATTGGCAAGAGAACAGCCCGTAGCGCACTCGCTTTGAGCTATCTCGTTCTCGTGGTGCGGGAATATCAGATCCGCGCCGCCTCCGTGAATGTCTATCGTATCACCAATATAATGCCGCGACATCGCTGAACACTCGATGTGCCAGCCGGGTCTGCCCTGTCCGAACGGAGAAACCCAGAACGGCTCGCCGGGCTTTGCAGCTTTCCACACCGCGAAATCCATAGGATCGCGCTTCTTCTCGCCGACCTCGATACGCGCGCCCGCCTGAAGGTCATCAAGCGGCTGATGCGACAGCTTGCCGTATTCCGGGAACTTGCTCACGTCAAAATAAACGTCGCCGTCCGCCTCATACGCAAAACCCTTGTCAACAAGCGTTTTCACGATATCTATGATGATATCCATATTTTCGGTGACCTTCGGGTGAACGTCCGCGCGGCGCACGTTCAAGCCGTCAGCATCGGTAAAGTACTCCTTTATCGCGTTCTCGGACACCTCAAGCGCGGTTTTCCCAAGCTCGTTCGCCTTTTTGATGATCTTATCGTCGACGTCCGTGAAGTTCTGCACATAAAAGACCTTGTACCCGCGAAACTCCAGATACCGCCGCAGCGTATCGAACACGCACAGCGCACGGGCATTGCCGATGTGGATCAGATTATACACCGTCGGTCCGCAGCAGTATATTTTCACGGTGTTTTCCGTTATCGGTACTAAATCTTCCTTTTTTCGCGTCATCGTGTTGTATATTTTCATACTTTCTCCTCCTTAAGACTTTTTATTTCCTCTTTGAGCTTGTTGACCTCCGCCGTAAGCCTGTCAATGTACATTTGCTGTTGGCAGATAAGCTGACTTACGGGATCGGGAATGTGTATCTGATCAAGGTCGCTGTTATTTACCCGTACGCCGTCCCGGCGAACAACTCTTGCGGGTACGCCCACAGCGGTGCAGTTCGGCGGAACTTCCTCAAGCACCACGGCATTTGCCGCTATTTTGGAGTTGTCGCCGATCTTGAACGGTCCTAAAACTCTCGCGCCCGCGCCTACCATCACGTTATTCCCGAGCGTCGGGTGACGCTTGCCCACGTCCTTGCCCGTTCCGCCCAATGTCACATTCTGATAAAGCGTGCAGTTATCGCCTATCTCCGTGGTTTCGCCAATCACGACGCCCGCGCCGTGATCTATAAACAATCCCTTGCCGATCTTCGCACCGGGATGTATCTCGATACCCGTTTTGTGCCGCGAACGCTGCGATATCCACCTCGCAATAAACTTGTGGCCGTGCGTGTGAAACCAATGAGCGCGGCGATAACTCCTCACCGCTTTGTACGACGGATAGAGAAACAACACCTCCCACGCCGAACGCACAGCGGGGTCGCGGGCTTTTATCGACGCTATTTCAGCCTTCAATTTGTCAAACATATACCCTGTCCTCCCAAACAAAAAAGCCCCCGCGCTTAATAAAGCGCGAAGGCGTCCAAAACGCTGTTCCACTTCGCTTCGGGCTGATTTCCGAAAAAACGCCCCTCATTCTCCTTAACGCGGAAAACGTGCGCGGATACTTGGAAACAACTCCCGTTTTCCCCGCGCCGACAGGTACATCGGCGTTGCTGTGCCGATGTTCCGTGCAGCCGCACTTCCCCGAACGCGATCTCCGCGCTTTCAGCGCCGCGCGGCTCTCTGTGCACCGCCGTTTCGGGTACTCTGACTGCATTACCGTCTTTATACATATATTTTTATTATAGCATATTCATTTCAGAATTACAATGACATTCCCGTCAATTTGTCCTTCAAAATTTTGTTTATTTTGCACAAAATCACTCGATATCTTTAAGCTCCTCCGTATCCAGATAGTCCTCAACATACTGCTTAGTGAGCAGCTCACGCGGGATATAATCGTTATACTTACCCGCTATCTCGCAGTTTTCGGGTATTTTAAAGCCGTATTTGTCCGCACCCTTTTCCTTGACAGCATTCAGCGCGGAAATAAGCGCGTCCTTTCCTCTGTCCGTCTGCACCTCTATACACACGGGGATATACCGCGACAGATACGCGTTTGCCCGAAATCCGCGCTCACGGAGCGCATACATCAGCGCCATCGTGCCGCGCGTTCCCAGAAAGGGGAACACTGCGTAGCTCGTGCCCGAAATAGGCAGCACCATACGCTCACCTGCCAGAGACAAGAGGTTAGAGGCAAGAGGCAAGAACAGCGCAGATCCCGAATCTTGACTCCCGCTTCCGACTGCGGCGTTTCGGCAAAGCGCGCGAATGTCCGAAAGCCGCTTTTGAGCGGTTTCGTCAAGAAAAGCATACTGCTCGTCGCTGCGGATTATTTCAAGCATCTTCTTCATTACCCTTGTGTGGACATACTCGTTTCCCGTGTCCGTCCACATATTCGCGGAAATGCCCTCGATCTTCTTGACGTAGATCATCTGCGCCTTTTTGTCAAGCTCTGTAACCTCCCACGCCTGCCCCGCCAGCGCGAACTGATNNNAGTGCCGATAAGCTCCGAGCCGCACCGCACCGTAAACTCCAACGGCACGGAAAACACCGCCAGAAACTCGTAGTTGTTGACTACTCCCTCGCCCTTTTCACCGATAAGCAAACCGCCGTCCTCGCAGCGTTCAAGGTGTCCGTTTTCAAGCAAATGCCGCAGCAGAAACAGGTAATCCTCCTTTGAAACGTGCTTGAACACCGAAAGCGTGAGTATCTGCCGCGCCAATTCCTTTGGCTGAACGCTGCCCGAAGCCGCCATTACCGTGCTTGTCTGATGATACAGCAGATTAAACGGCAGCTTTGGCAGATACATCGGCTCGACCCACTTTTCGCGGGTGTAGAGCAGTATTT
Organism: Ruminococcaceae bacterium UBA5579; assembly: GCA_002425305.1. GTDB lineage: Bacteria > Bacillota > Clostridia > Oscillospirales > Ruminococcaceae > CAG-115. Next base: position 90 of record DILZ01000066.1, on the reverse strand, counting down.
CGGCTATGCACATCACGAAATCCCAATTGATGTCCTTGTAGAACAGGTTTTGAGGAACGCTCATATCCTGTCGGAACGCGAAATACATCT
>DILZ01000016.1:35438-36462 GCA_002425305.1 Ruminococcaceae bacterium UBA5579 | reverse complement strand
TTCGCAAATTTTAAATTTAGATAGGAGATTAAAATATTATGGCTAATGTATCTATACAGGACGTTAAAGAGTTGCGCGATATGACGAGCTGCGGCTTGTCGGACTGTAAGAAGGCGCTTGAGGAGGCAAACGGCAACCGCGAGGAGGCTGTTAAGATATTGCGTGAAAAGGGACTTGCAAAGGCAGCGAAGAAGGCAGGCAGAATTGCCGCTGAGGGCGTTGTTAAGGTAAAGGTTAACGGTACAAACGGCGTTATCGTAGAGATAAACTGCGAAACCGACTTTGCCGCTAAATCCGATAAGTTCCTGGAACTTGTTGAGATCATCGCGGATACCATCCTCGAAAACGATGTTGCCGATGTTGAGGCGCTGAACAATGTTACCGTTTCCGGCGGCAGTATGACCGTTAAGGAATTTATGACCGATAAAATCGCGACTATCGGCGAGAATATGAATATCCGTCGCTTTACCAAGATGAGCGGTACTCTGATACCGTATATGCACGACGGCGGCAGAATAAGCACGCTTTTAAAGCTCGATACCGATAAGCCCGACAACGCTGAGGTACTTGCCTGCGGAATGAACATCGCTTTGCAGATCACCGCTATGAACGCGCAGTATGTCGATAAGGCAAGCGTTCCCGCAGATGTTGTTGCGAACGAAAAGGAAGTGCAGCTCAAGCTTGTTGAGCAGGAGGGCAAGCCCGCGAACGTTGCGGAGAAGATCGTTGAGGGACGTATGCGTAAGTTCTACGAGGAGGTTTGCCTCAGCGACCAGGAATACTTCAGAGACGACAGTATGTCTGTCGGGAAGTATATCGACAGCGTTGCAAAGGCAGAGGGCGCGTCTATCAAGGTGGACAGCTATGTGCGTTACGAGCGCGGCGAGGGCATCGAGAAGAAAGCGGACAACTTTGCTGACGAAGTGGCTTCGATGATCAAGTAGTTGTTAGTTTAATAGTAGTTAGTAGTTAGTTACCTACCTACCTAATCATATCAAAAGACTCTCCGTTATTCGGAGAGCCT
>DILZ01000016.1:32434-35372 GCA_002425305.1 Ruminococcaceae bacterium UBA5579 | reverse complement strand
GTATACACAGACTGAGGCTCTCCGAATAACGGAGAGCCTTTTGAATAACTAACTACTAACAACTATTAAACTAACTACTATTATGTATTCGCGAGCTTTTTTTGCGACATTTCCTTGTATTTGCGCTTCGTGGCTTCTCCGCCGCGAATGTGTCGTTCCTGCTTGTTTTTGTCAAGGACGGCTTTCACCTCGTCGTGCAGCGGCTTGTTTACCTTCTCCAGCTTTTCCGTGATGTCCTGATGCACGGTGCTCTTGCTTATTCCGAACTGCTGCGCGGTCGCTCTGACGGTCGCGTTGTTTTCAACGATATATTTTCCGAGTATAACACATCTTTCGTCTTTACTTTTCGCTGACTGTTTCAAATCGTTTTCCCCCCTATTTTAAATACGCCTCTGATATTCATAAGCAATTCACCGCTGACGCACGGCATAAAAAAGCTTCTGTTCGGAGAACGCATTTGATGTGATACAGTAAATATTATGTTGACAAACCGACTTTTATGATTGCGGACAATTTGTACGGCAAAAGATTTTTCCGCCTTGACAAGCATAGGAAAAAAGTGTATAATTAAAATGGTTAAGTTTTTGTGGAATATCGCGTCGAAGGAGTTTTTTAAAATATGGATAATAGATCGGGAAAAAAGCTTATTACGCTGTGCGGAGATGATTGCTTTAAGTGCCCGCGCTATAACGCTAAAACCGACGAGGAGCTTTCGGCGTGTGCTGAGCTGTGGTACAGAGTGGGTTGGCGTGATTGTGTTCTTCCCGGAGAGGAAATGAGATGCGTCGGATGCGCTCCCGAAAAGAGCTGTACATACGGAATGACAGAATGTACGGCAAAGCACGGCGTTCCCGAGTGCAACAAATGCGCGGAGTTCCCGTGCGGTAAAATTGAGGATCTGCTTGAACGCTCGCGGCAGTACGAGAAAAAGTGCAAGGAGGTTTGCACGCCGGAGGAGCTGTCCGCGCTTAGTGCGGCGTTCTTTAACAAGGAGAATAATCTGAAAAAGAGTACAAAAATTCGTGAATTGAGTGTGGAGCAGTATATTTCCACTATGAGCAACGCAGTCGGAAAAATGCACGATGTAACCCAAACCGCGGAACTTTCAAAGGAAATTTGGGATTACGCCGAGAAGCTGTTGAATGTCGCTCCGATCTCAGAGGACGGAGTTCGCCAAAGGCAGCTCGAGGCGGTTTATGAGAACGATGAGCAGACGTTTCGTCATATTCTGCTGTTTGGTGAACAAGAGAATTGTTATGTTGTGATTGTCGTTGATCTGACGGATAAGTCGATATTTGGTTTTTATCCGCTAGATCTTAATGAAGCGTATGGTTTAAACGAGTAAAGGAACAGAAAATGGGTCGGCAGATAAATTACTATATGGAGCACGAGAGCTTTTTGCAGGTAGCGCAATTGGCTTTGGAGTGCGGCTGTGAGATAGTCAAGCAGAATTTGGATATCCGCCCGACAACGGTTGTCCGCACGCGCGATATATCCGCGATAACGCCGAACGATTGGATGTTTTGGTTTTACATTCCCGAGGCGGGGCGGCTCGCTACGAAAACATACGAATGCGGCGAGCGCGTGGAACACAGCTTCAGTGAGAGCGGAAATGCTCTTATCGAGGCGGGAGTGTCGCTTATCCGTGAGGAAGAAAAGAAGATAAGAAGTAGCCGTCTGTATGTTCAATCGGGGTACTGTGACGGCAACGGAGTGTGGATACCGCGCCCTAAATGCGTTGACGCGGTATACAATAAATTGGTTCGGCGCGTAAAGAAGCTGACGACCTACGATGGCTTTTATTACCACACGGAGTATTGCGCAAAGCTGCTTGAACAGGGCTATAACACACATTGAGTTAATAAATGAGGAATACTATGGAAGTTTTTGAGTTTTCGGACAGAATAAGATCGGCGGCGGATAGGGCTTTGGAGCTTACCAAGCCGCAGTTCGCGGAGCTGGACAGGCTGTGCGAATATAACGGTCAGCGCGTTTTAAAGGCGTTTATCGACAACAGAGTGAGCGAAATGCATCTTAAAGGCACGACCGGCTACGGCTACAACGACGACGGACGAGATAAGCTCGACGCTGTTTTCGCGCAGGTGTTGGGCGCGGAGGACGCTCTTGTGCGGCACAATTTCGTGAACGGCACGCACGCTCTCACCACCGCGCTTTTCGGAGTGCTCCGTCCGCGTGACACCTTGCTTTCCGTCACGGGAATGCCGTATGACACGATGCAGGAGGTCATATTGGGCGAGGGATGCGGTTCTTTGAGGGATTTCGGCGTGAATTTCGCGATGATACCGCTGCTTGACGACGGAACGCCCGATTACGCTAAGATAACGGAGCGGTCGAAAGACTGTAAGGTGGCTTATATTCAGCGTTCACGAGGGTACTCGCTGCGCCCGTCGTTCGATATCACGATGATCGAAAAAATCATAAAGGCGATACGCGCCGCAAACGCCGACTGCATAATTATGGTGGATAACTGCTACGGCGAGCTTGTCGAGGACAGAGAGCCTACGGCGGTCGGCGCTGACCTGATAGTCGGCAGTCTTATCAAGAATTTGGGCGGAGGCATAGCGGAAACGGGCGGCTACATAGCAGGAAGAGCTGATCTTATCGAGCAGTGCAGCTATCGGCTGACTTGTCCGGGAGCGGGCAAGGAGGTCGGCTGTACGCTGAACCAAAGCCGCGGACTGTATATGGGGCTGTTCCACGCGCCCGAGGCGGTGTGCGCGGCTCTGAAAACGTCCGTGTTCGCGGCGGCGTTTTTTGAGAGCTTAGGCTACGAAGCGTTCCCGAAATATACCGAAAAGCGCACGGATATTATCGCCGCGCTGAAGCTGGGAACTCCCGAAAAGCTTATAGCGTTCTGCGAGGGAATACAGAGCGGTTCTCCGATAGACAGCAGCGCCGCCCCCGAGCCGTGGGATAT
>DILZ01000016.1:29252-32342 GCA_002425305.1 Ruminococcaceae bacterium UBA5579 | reverse complement strand
CAGGGCGGCTTGACATTCCCGACGGGCAAGGCGGGAATAATGCTGGCGGCACGGCGAATGGAAGAAAAGGGGCTGTTATGAGCGGTATGAAGCGTTTTATGTATACTGCGGCGGGCGCAAGCCTTGCGCTGATGTTCGTGTTTTTCTTGTTGATGAAGTACACGGTCAAGGGTGTTTTTTTGACGCTTGGGATAACATCGATGACGATATGCTATCACTTTGCGATACGGCTCGTTATCGGCAATATTATGGGCAGCATAAAGCTGTCGCAATTCGACCCGAACTCGATCCGTTACCGAGAGCGCAGGTTCGAGCGTAAGCTGTACAAGGCTTTGCGCGTGAAGAAGTGGAAAAAGTTCGCTCCCACATATGACAAGCGCGTATTTTCGGTCAAGGACAACACCTTCGACGAGCTTGCGAGGGCGACCTGCCGCGCCGAAACGACCCATTGGCTGTGTGCAGCGGCGAGCTTGGTGACTATCTGCTTTACTGCCTGGTTCGACTCGCTTGCCGCGTTTCTGATAACCGGTATCTTGGGCGCGTTTGTTGATCTTGTGTTTATTATTATTCAGAGGTATAACCGTCCGAGATTGGTTCGTCTTGCTGAAAGGGGATTTTAATGACAGTAGAAAAGGCTCTTCCAAAGGACGCGGAGGAGATATTCGAGATATATGAAGCTCTGAAAGGCTCTCCGGGCTGCCCGTGGAACGAGGACTACCCCACGCTTGAATTTGTGCGTGACGATATCGAAAAGCGATGTTCGCTTTACAAAGCGGCGGAAAACGGCAAGATAATCGCGGCGGCATATCTCGGCGATTTTGAGGAGAACGAACACCCCGATTGCCTTGACAAGTTGATGAGGTTTGCGGAGCTTTCGCGTGTAGGAGTGCGGCGAGAATATCAGCGAAAGGGAATAGCCTCCGCGCTTTTAAGGCATTTGCTGAGCGAAGCGGAGCTCCTCGGCTACGACGGTATCGCACTGCTTGTCGGCACGGAAAACCACCCGGCGATGGCTCTTTACGAAAAGTTTGGGTATGAACGCTGCGGAGAAACGCAGTTAACGGTATAAATTTTTATTGTTATAGATACACAGTATGAGTGCCGGTCAAGCTCAATGTATGCAGCAAAAGGCGCGAAATAACTCACAGTAACGCACCGATAACAAGTGATTTTCAAAAAGTGTCAGCCGGAGCGAAGCGTAGGCTGACCGGTTCCGCCAGCGGTGCGGAGCGAAGCGGAGCATCGGTGGCGGAATTTTGAAAATCTATTAAGATAAGGAGAAGAAAATGATCAAAAGTATGACAGGGTTCGGCAGAGGACATCAGGTTTTGAACGGGCGCGATATCACGGTGGAGATACGGGCGGTGAATCATCGGTATTACGAGTTTTCGTGCAGACTTCCGCGTGCTTATTCTTTCGCGGAGGAAAAGCTGAAGGCTCTTTTGCAGGGGAAAATATCGCGCGGCAAGACAGAGGTGTCGGTGCTGATACAGAACGTGACCGCAGTGTCCGAGAAGATAACCGCGAACAAGGAGGTAATTACGGAGTATGTTACGGCTCTCCGTGAAATTCAAGACGAGCTGTCGCTTGAGGACGATCTTACGTTGTCGTCCGTGATGAGATTGCCCGACGCGTTTACGGTGGTAAAAGAGGAAGCGGACGAGGAGCAGATGTGGGAGGACTTGAAAGCGGTAGCGGAGGAGGCGCTTGAAAGATTTATCGCAATGCGCGAGATCGAGGGCGAGCGTATGAAAGCGGATATTTCGGGTCGTCTTGATACGATAGAGCGCAATGTTGCGGTTGTTGAGGAGCGTTCGCCGATGATAGTGGAGGCATACCGCAAGCGGCTCTACGACAAGATGTGCGAGGTGCTGGAGGGCAAGGGCCCGGACGAGAACCGCATATTGCTTGAAGCGGGGATATTTTCCGAAAAAACGGCGGTCGACGAGGAAACGGTGCGGCTGCGTTCACATATCGCGCAGTTCCGCGAAATGCTGGAGAGCGGCGAGCCGGTAGGCAGAAAGCTCGACTTTCTTATTCAGGAAATGAACCGTGAAACCAATACTATCGGTTCTAAGGTACAGGATATCGAGGTTACGAGGATAGTTGTGGATCAGAAGAGCGAGATCGAGAAGATACGCGAACAGATACAGAATATCGAATGAAACAGTGTTTTGATGTAAGTGGGGTTTGCTTTGAATAAGGAAATGACTTTTTTCGCGCTGCTGATCGGCATTTTTGTTGTAGGGTTGTTCGGCGTTGGCTTGGTGATATCCGCGTTCATCGGCAAAAGAGTAACAAGGGCGGGACGCGTCCGCGCGATAATAGGAGCGGTGCTGATGGCTCTTTGTGTGACTGCTGTGCTGATGATGTAGAGCGAAGGAACGGAAACTGCTGAAAAAAGAGGTTTGAATGTATGATTATTCCGCAGGAAGTGTTGGAAAGCAGGGTTTGCGAGGTGTATTCGGACACCGACCCGGAGCTTTTGATATCGTTGGAGCTGTATAATAGAAGAATGCTCGAAAACCGCTTGAAAAAGCGAAAGCTGGCTTTGTTTGGATCGATTATACTTTCACTGAACATTATTATGCTTGTGATCGTCGGAATTATAGGTATGAAGGCAGGCGGAATGTTTTTGTTAACGCCGCGCGTGGAGTGGCTGGAGTCGGCGGCGCTTGTGATGTTTGCGGCGGCGTTTGTGTTCTTTGGCTTTATAAAACGCAACTTCATCGCGCTTACGGCTTTTTCCGCGCCGCTTATTTTTATGGATATGCGGTGTGTAATAATAACGGCAGCGGACTTTTTGCTGACCGTGTTCTATATGATCCGCAGCAGAACGGTCGTCGGACTTACGGGCTATCCCGACTTTTACGGTATACGCATCAAAAAAAACAACTGCAAGCAGCCAAAGCCCGACGTCGATAGCGGGGAAGCGTTATCCAGCGATATCGAGCCGCCAAAAAAATAAATGGCCTCGCGAAATTGATTTTTTCAAAAAGCTATTGACAAATCATTCGGAATGTAATATAATGTGAATGTGAGAGATCACAAAAAATTTAATCTGTTTCGGGGCGGGGTGCAATTCCCCAC
>DILZ01000016.1:26371-29247 GCA_002425305.1 Ruminococcaceae bacterium UBA5579 | reverse complement strand
AAATAGTTGTTAGAGAATAGTTATTAGTAGTTAGTTATTCAAACTCCGGCGTTGCTCATCGTTTGAAGACGGCAATAGTCTTCCCGCTTGCAGGAGCTTCGACAACTAGCAACTAACTACTATCAAACTAGCAGCTATACGGTTGAATCGGTGAAATTCCGATACCGACGGTATAGTCCGGATGAGAGAATCAGAGAGCAAATATGCGAATATTTGTCCGCCCTTTTGGAAGCACCGGGAACGCGCGAGGCTTTTCTTGCCTCTTGCTTCTTGATTTCTTGCTTCTAAAAGGGCTTTCCGATTTCCCCCGAGGAAAGGGAGTAACTTATGGAAAACGTAAAGAAAACAGCTAAGAGGTTAGATGTTCGGAGGCTTGTGTTTACGGCTCTGATGGCGGGATTATCATATGTTCTGGCGGAGTTTCTTAGCTTTAAGATTCCGATTATGCCGAGCTTTATCAGCTTCGATTTTTCGGACGCGCCGGCAATGCTGGCTTCATTTACAATGGGACCCGTATCGGGCGTTTTTGTGTGCCTCGTCAAAAATTTGCTGGGGTGCATTACATCAAAAACAATGTACATCGGCGAACTTTCCAATTTTATTCTGGGCGTGTCGCTGGTTGTTCCAGCGGGAATTATCGCGCATAAACGCAAGAAGTTTTCAAGAGCGGTCATTGCGGGAGTTGTAGGCGCAGTTGTTATGGCGGTTATGGGATTTGTTTCAAATTACCTGCTTATTTATCCGCTTTATGGTATGATCGGCTGGAGCACCGAGGCGATTATCGGAATGTATCAAAAAATCCTTCCGAGCGTTGACGATCTGGCGGAATGTCTGCTGATATTCAACGTGCCGTTCACTTTTGTTAAAGGTTCAATTGCGGCGTTGTTTTCTCTGGTTTTGTATAAGCATCTGCGCCCGATATTTAATTCGATGTACAGGGAGTAAATTATGTCGTTTAAGTCTGCTTTTTTGCACTTCAAGACCATTACAAAGCACCGCCATAAGGTGATAGCGCACTGCGCGAAGGCGGGAATATTGTGGCAGGGGCTGCGTCACGATCTGTCGAAGTATTCTCCGACGGAGTTTTTGCCGGGCGTGAAATACTGCACGGGGAAACGCTCACCGAATGAGGGCGAGCGCGAGGCACGCGGGTATTCCGCTGCGTGGATACACCATAAGGGCAGAAATCGTCACCATTTCGAGTATTGGACGGACTACGATCCCAAGACAAAGCAGATAAAGCCCGTGAAAATGCCGCTTAGGTTCGTTGTCGAGATGTTCTGTGACCGCGTTGCCGCAAGCAAGATATATCAGGGCGAGAACTACAAGCCCGACAGCGCGCTGCAATACTTCCTGAACGGAAAGCCGCGCCGAAAGATACACCCGGAAACGTCAAGGCTGCTTGAAAAGCTTCTGCGTATGCTCGCCGAAAAGGGTGAGGGAGCAACGTTCGGATATATTCGCAGACTAATTCGGGAAGATAAGAAATCCGCAAAGCATTGATTTTTCGTCGGTTATGTCGGCTATGAAAAAACGCATACAATTGCAGTCAAAACAGCAAGGTTGACGGTGTGTTTTTACGAAATCATCACTTTTTCGTTTTTTTACTTGACAAACGTTTCTTAATGTAATAAAATAAAGAAAGAGATGGAAGTAACAGATACATATTTTGGGAGGGAAAAATATGAAAAAAATCTTTTCTGTATTTATTATTGTGGTTGTTGTGATTTCTTTGGCGGGCTGCGGCAAAAAAATAAGCTCCGAGGTCAAGAAAACAATGAGCGAATACGAGTCGTTATGCGATGAGTATTGCGATGTTGTGAAGAAAGCAACAAGCGGAAACGATTCGGTTTCAATGGGCGATCTTACAACATTGACGACAAAGCTGAATGACGTCAAGGCAAAGGTTGAAAAACTTATGGCGAAGGATTTGTCCGAGGAAGAAAAGAGTTATATTATGGAAGTTTCGGAAAGATGTATAAATAAAGTTCAGGCTGCTTTGGAATCGCTCAAGGGTTTAACATAAGCTCGAACGGCGCAGGCAGAGAAACTCAAAAAATCGGCGGACGCTCTCATATGAGAACGCCCGCTTTTTGGTTGCAATAGCGGCTGCCGGTGAATAAGACACAGTTTTCGAACCTTTCAATGCGCCTTCGGGCGCAAGCCGGAATCAGCCGCTTGAAGCGCCTGTGCAAGCTGCGCGTTTCACGCGTGGTTATGATTATGCTGACTGTTCGGAAAAACCTTGCTAATATAATTAAACGTTATTGATAAAAAAACGGCAGACCCTGCGGTCTGCCAATTTATAGTAAACGACACGAGAGTTTCCCCTTTGAAACGCGCAAGGAAATGTATCAAAGCGGCAATTCTAAAACCAGAGCACAATTATTTATGTCGTTTACTATAGGTATATTAAGGAGGATTATGCATTATGAACGTGAAATCAGAGGATAATGCAGATAAGACCGCCGCAGCCGTCGTTGATGATCCGCTGAATGGTTTCCTGGAGCTTCAGCCGCGCGTCTACGGGCATACGGTTCAGTTTGTTGTGCAAACCCTCGTTTACAAGGTCGGAGAGTGATTTGCCGAAGATGTTGCTTTCCCATATTTTCGTGGGATTTTCCTCAAAGTCGTTGAGGAGGTAGGTAATAAGCTCCTCGGATTGCTTCTCGCTGCCGACTATCGGATTTATTTCCGTGGTGATATTCGCGCTCATCATATGTATCGACGGCGCTGAGGCGCGCAGACGCACTCCGTATTTTCCGCCCTGCTTGATGATCTCCGGCTCTTCCAGCGTCAGTTCGTCCATTTGCGGCAGAACTATGCCGTATCCCGTTGCCTCAACCTCTTCGAGAGCGTTCTTAACGCGCTCGTAT
>DILZ01000016.1:26135-26330 GCA_002425305.1 Ruminococcaceae bacterium UBA5579 | reverse complement strand
TCCAATCCCGTCGCTTCGCCGAGTATCTTGTAGAAAAGTTCGTCCTGCAGGGTGATGTCGATAATGCCCGAGCCTGTTCCCAGATCCATTTCTTCGGCAAGGGCGCGCTTGATATGTTCGCACTCGGCGATTTTTTCCGCAGCAGCCTTGATATCGTTGATACCCTGTATTTCGGCAGCGGCGGATTTTATGCAG
>DILZ01000016.1:16060-26072 GCA_002425305.1 Ruminococcaceae bacterium UBA5579 | reverse complement strand
GGAATTTCAGCAGCAGCGCACCGAGGATATCGCGTATCATTTCCTCGTCAAGATCAAGGCAGTTTGCGGGAATAACGTCGGTTTGGTATTTTTCCGAAAGCTCCTTTGCAAGCTCGCGGGAATCCGCGTTTTGCGGATCGGCGCAGTTCAGCAGCACGACAAACGGCTTGTTTATCTCGCCAAGCTCCGAAACTATGCGCTCCTCTGCCGCCTGATATTCCTCGCGCGGGATATCGGTGATAGAGCCGTCGGTAGTCACTACGATACCTATAGTCGAATGGTCGTTTATTACCTTTTGTGTGCCGACCTCCGCCGCCATATTGAATGGTATCTCCTCGTCGAACCACGGCGTTTTCACCATNNATATAGCCGATAGCGGAGGGAACGATATATCCCACGCAGTCGATAAGGCGAACGTTCATCTTAACGTCGTCGATATTTACCTCGACAGCCTCCTCGGGCACGAATTTAGGCTCGGTCGTCATTATGGTTTTGCCCGCTGAGGATTGAGGAAGCTCGTCATTGGCGCGTTCGCGGCGGAACTCGTCGGAAATGTTCGGAAGAACCAGACTGTTCATAAAGCGGCTTATGAATGTTGATTTCCCCGACCGCACGGGTCCTACGACGCCAATGTAAATGTTGCCGCCCGTGCGTTTTGCGATATCGGAATAGATAGAATTGTCCATATGTTCAGCTCCTTGTAAATGATATTCGTTATTTTAAGCCGTGGGGATAACGATCATACCCGAAAGCGGCTCGTCGCAGTTTTCGATGTCGTTTTCCTCCATTATTGCCTTGACCGTCGTATTGTATCGTTTTGCGATGCTCCAGCAGTCCGCCGTATCGCCGGTGTAGCATATTCGCAGCGCGAATTCGTCCGAGCTGTGCTTGGGCTGATCCTCGTGAACGGTCACGGTATCCACTGCCTCCACGGGCTTTATGTTGTGCAGACTTGCCTGAAGCTCTATCGTGGAGGTAAGCTCGAGATTTCCGTCCGGGCGAATGGCAAAGCCGGTGTCGATAACATTCGCGGTGAAGTCTGCGATAGTGTCCTCGGAAGCGTTCTCTGCGTTTATCACCTGCTCGATTTGCTCCTGCTTTTCACAGAAAAACGGCACGCCGTCGGTGTTGACTCCGTAAACACGGGAGCAAAGCTGCCCTGTAAGCAGCATATCGCCGCTTTCGCCGGGACGGAGCGCGGTGTTTTTAAGCTCGCTTGCCGCGTCCCATATCGAACGTATCTCGCCCTTGTCTGTGGATATATCGGTGTGAACAGTGAAGCTTTGTGACAGCGTTCGCGGTTCGGTGGATATCTTCAGCAGATTGGACGTGAATTCCGTGTCGTATTCCGTGGAGTACACGTCCGTTGCGATACGCAGCGTGTCCTCAAGCTGTGCGCGGACGCGGCACTCCACAAGCAGGTCGCACGACAGGATACCGCTTTCGGGCTTGGGCAGCAGCTCGCAGTTCATCACGCTTATCTCGGGAAATGTCTGATGAGAGCTTGTGATCCCGTCGATATCGAGTATCGCGCTTATCGGGATATCCGCCGTCATCTTCTCCGAACCTGCCGCTCCGGCGTTTTCGGGGTTTTCGCTGTCCGGCGTACCGTAAAGAGCGTTTACCGTCACCGTTCCTTTGAGAACCGCTTTGTCCGCTATAACGCGCAGGTCTGTGATCTTCGGGACGGTGCTGCACTGCATAATAAACGAGATACCGGATGCGCTCGTGTCTATCTCCTCGCGTACTGTAAGCTGCTTTTGCGCGAACAGTGTCTTTCCGCAGCAGTTTATCTCAGTCTGTCGAACCTGAAGTCCTTCGGAGATATTCGGCAGAGAGTATTCAACGGACGCCGTCGCCTTGATACGGCAGCTTACCGCTCCGCGGATATCTATTCTCCGGGGACTTACCGCGCGGCAGCTGCAATAATCCGCCTTGGTCTGGAGCGTTACGACGGGCTCGGCAGCGGGAGCGTTCTTTCGTCCCATATCTACGGTTTTGGAGTAGGTGTAGCGTTGATCGATGCACTGAACATTGTCGGAATTTTCCGTAAGATACAGCACCTTTATGTACACTATCCCGTCGATGTTAAGGCGGCAGTCCGATGAAACGTTATACGATAAGATCTTCGGCGTAAGAGTACACGATAACACTTTGAAGATATCGGGGCAGTAATCCGGCAGAACATGATCCAATTCAACGCTTTGCTCCGTCTGCCCGTCAAATACGATCTCGTCTATGCAGACAGAGGGTCTGATGATTTCTTCCATAAATGATCCTCCTTGATTTAGAGCGTGTTCACATTGACGCTCCGGTGTAGTTCTTTTCAGTGTTATTGTATGCTTGTATTTGTACGAGTATTCCAAATTGTATTATGGGCATCTCTAAAAACCTTGTTTGAGGAAAAATCAGCAGGGCACGCCATCTGCGTCGTCAAGTCTCCTAGCAAGGCATTAAGCCTTTCGTCGTCGGCTTTCCTGGCATACGGCGAACTCTGCCAATTTTGCCTTTTCAAACCGTTTTTTAGAGATGCCCTTATGTGAATACGGCTTGATTTTTACAAGCAGCCGCGCCGGCTGATTTTTTTGCTGTCCACTACTTGAAATTCTTCGGAAAGTGTGGTATAATATATAATGTATTGTTATGCGGTTAAAAAACGTTTTTTTACGACATCTGCATAATTTCGGCGCTCCGAGCAATAATATGTACAAAAATGTACAAGGAGCGATAGGAATGGACGAAGAAAACGCGCCGTTTACGGAGGAGCAAAACCAGCAGATGATCGACACCGGGATAATCGCCGCTGAAAACGCGCCGCACAATATCCGCTGTCTGACGATAATCGGGCAGATAGAGGGGCATTATATACTCCCTTCGCAGAACAAGACCACGAAATACGAGCACATAATCCCCGCCCTTGTGGCGATAGAGGAGGACTGCAGCGTAGAAGGACTGCTTGTCGTGCTGAACACGGTGGGCGGCGACGTGGAGGCAGGGCTTGCGATAGCGGAGCTTATATCGGGAATGTCGAAGCCCACCGTTTCGATAGTTCTCGGCGGCGGACATTCGATAGGCGTGCCGCTTTCAGTCGCGGCGAACAAGAGCTTTATAGTGCCGTCGGCGACAATGACGATCCACCCCGTGCGCATAAACGGAATGACGCTTGGCGTACCGCAGACTATGCGGTATTTTGAGAAAATGCAGGACAGGATAACGAAATTTGTCGTATCCAACAGCAAAATGAAGCCCGAACGCTTTAAGGAGCTGATGATGGAGCGCGACGAGCTTGTGCTTGATATCGGCACCGTGCTTGACGGCAAAAGCGCTGTCAAGGAGGGTCTGATAGACAGTTTGGGTTCGCTTTCCGACGCTGTCGGCTGCCTGTATAAGCTCATCGAAAAGCGCAGCGCGGCGAGCGTCAAGGCGTCGAAATCCTCAAAAAATTCCAAAAAAACGGCGGGAAACGCGAAAGCGTCCTCCTCAAAAGGTTCCAAGGCGGCAACGCCCGCAAGCCGCACGGTAAGACCCAAAAGNNTGACGGTACAAAAAAGCCGTGACGAAACACGGCTGGGAGATTGGAGGGGAGAACGATGACCGATAAAAAAATTTTTACCGACGATAACAACGAAGAAGATATCGACGATTATATGCGCGGCGTTATCGCGGCGAACTTATCGAAGCGAATGCCGTTCAGCGGAAACCAATAAGATCAAGCCGCCTTTCGCGGCTCTACATAAAATACAGTGGTTGTTATAGCTAAATACTACCACTATATAACCGACAACTGATAAGGGGCTAAATATGGACATAATAAACGTGATAATTCAGGCTGTGGTTCAGGGACTTACGGAGTTTCTGCCCGTTTCAAGCTCGGGGCATTTATCGGTGATACAGCACATCACAGGCTATACCGGCGACAGCGCGTTGATATTGATGATAGTGCTTCATCTGGGAACGCTTGCGGCGGTGTTCGCGGCGTTTTGGAAAACTATCTGGGGAATGATCAAGGAATTCTTCCTGACTATCGGAGATGTTTTTACCGGTAAGTTCTCGTGGAGCAATATGAACGAAAACCGCCGAATGATGTTTATGGTGATAATCGCGACGCTGATACTAGTTCCCGCGTATCTCGTCAAGGACTTTTTCACGGCGCGCGAGGGCGACGGCGACATAATCTTCGAGGGATTGGCGTTTATGTTTACGGCGGTGCTGCTTTTCTTATCGGACAGATGTCACGGTGTGAAAACTGGCGAGGATATGAAGGTCAAGGACGCGCTGACGGTCGGACTGTTTCAGTGCGTGGCGCTGTTTCCGGGAGTTTCGCGCTCCGGTTCTACAACGGCTGCGGGACTGTTCTGCGGGCTGAAGAAAAGCACCGCGGTGTCGTTTGCGTTCGTTCTCGGCATACCCGCGATATTGGGCGGCAGCGTTCTTGAGCTGGGCGACGCGCTGAAAAGCGATGTGCAGCTTGATTGGATCGCGTTGGGAATAGGCTTTGCGGTGTCGGCGATCGTGGGATTTTTGGCGATAAAGCTCGTGAAATGGCTGCTGGAAAAGGACAGGTTCAAGGTGTTCGGAATATATACAGCCGTGCTTGGCGTTTTGTGCGTGGCGGGCGGCGTTTGGGAAAACATAACGGGCGCGGCGATAGCGTCGCTGTTCGGGAAATAAAAATCGGTAAAGCATATACATAAAGGAAGATAAAAATGGCAGAAAGAAAAACGACCTCCCGCGGCACAAAATCGGGAGCAACGGGGAAAACGGGAACGTCGAAATCTCGTTCCAAGAAGGCGGCGGAGCTTGAGGCGCAGCGCATACGCGAGGAGGCAATGCGCCGCAGCCTGCGTAAACGCCGCACGGTTTCGGTGATAATGTGCGGGGCGGGCGTTCTGCTGACGCTTATCGCGCTGATCCCCGGAACAATGGGCTGGAAGGTCTTGTATGACGTTATGCATGGACTTTTCGGGATTATGGCTTTTGCGGCAGGTCCGCTGGTGATCTCTGCTGCGGCGGTCATCGGGTCGAAGAAAACGCACTCCACCATTGCGCTGACGATGCTTAAAAGAGCGTTGTTTATGATAATGCTATGCGCGGCGGCGGAGATATTCGGCGTGGGAAAGGTGAACGGCGAGAATTTCTTCAAGGTCATACAAAACCTTTACACCGACGGAGTAAACATCACGGGCGGCGGAGTTTTCGCTGTCGTGCTGGGCATTCCGCTGCTGTTTTTGGGAAAGCTGGGCGCGTGTATCGTCATTATCATTCTGGCGATAGTAAGCGTTTTGCTTCTTATAGAAACGCCGCTGTCCGAGCTTTTCGCAAAATTCGGCGGTTCGGTGAAGAACGTACGCGAAAACGTTTCCGAACGTCGTGAATACCGGCGTGAGCAGCGTGCGCTTACAGATGAGCAATATCTCGAGTTGGAGCGTCAGGAGCGTGAGCGCAAGGCTCAGACCCGTGAAATGAAGCGAATTGAACGGGAAGAACGCAAGCGCCGTATGGCAAGCTATTATGTTAACGATACCAAAAACAAGAAGATGAAGGAAATGCGCGAGATCGTCAACAGTGTTGACGACCTCGACAAGGATCCGCAGGTCGTTTCAGAGCCGGAAAAGACGGCAGAAGAGCTGCCCGAGCCGCTGAAACCTCAGCCGCGCAGGATAAAAATGCCCGAGGTGGGAGATCACAAGGCGCTCGCGGAGGAGCAGAAGGCGGATAATCGCGATTATCAAGAGGCTCTGAAAAAATATATGGAGAGAAAACACCCGATAATGCGCGATCCCGAACCCGACGACCCGAACAGGCTCGAGGACGGCGACGCGGACATCGTGCCGCTTATCGACGCGTTGGACAAGCTGAACGCGGAGAAGGGTCCCGCGCGCGTTTCCAAGATAATGGACGCGCCGCGCGAGAATATCACCGATTCCGATAAGCCGTTTTCCAAAGAGAATGAGAACGCGAACGGTTTTGAAGATATCTCCGATGTGGACGAGGCGGAGCTTCCGTTCGACCTTGACGATATCATAGCGGAGAACGCCCCGAAAGCGTTCGCGGAGGGCAATTCCAAGATGACGGAGCCGCCGCAGCCCGAAAAGCAAGGTTCGCGGAGCGATATCGCGCAGATGAACGCAAAGCCGCTTGTGCGCCAAGACAGTGCGCAATACAAGCTCTCTGACGTGTATACTCTTCCGCCGATGACCTTGCTTGACGAGGTAAAACAGCCCGTGAAGCAGGACGATATCTCCGCCGAGATGAAGCAGAACGCGGACAAGCTTGTGAAAACCCTTGCGAGTTTCGGCGTGCAGACGACTTACCTTGGCGCAAGCAGAGGACCGTCGGTTACGAGATATGAGCTTCAGCCCGCGCCCGGCGTAAAGCTCTCCAAAATAGCGAACCTCGCCGACGACGTGGCTTTAAATCTTGCGGTTGGAGGCGTCCGCATAGCGCCCGTGCCCGATAAGCCGGCGGTGGGAATAGAGATACCGAACAAGGTCAAGGATATGGTGTTCTTCCGCGAGCTTGCGGATAACCCCGATTTCAAAAAGACGTTCGATAAAAAGCTCGTGACCGTTTTAGGCAAGGACATAAGCGGCAATTCCGTCACCTGCAACATCACAAAAATGCCGCATTTGCTTATCGCGGGCACGACCGGCTCGGGCAAATCCGTGTGTGTGAACTCCATCATTATGAGCATACTTATGAAATCCACGCCGATGGACGTTCGTCTTATAATGGTAGACCCGAAGCAGGTCGAGTTTATGATGTACAACGGCATACCGCATTTGCTTATCCCCGTTGTGACCGAACCGAAAAAGGCGGCGGGCGCTCGCGCGTGGGCGGTGACGGAAATGGAGAACCGCTACACGCTGTTTTCGGAAAACAACGTGCGCAATATCGACGGCTACAACGATTTGGCGAAGGATAACGGCGAGCTTGAGCCTATGCCGCATATCGTCATCTTTATAGACGAGCTTGCCGATCTTATGATGGCGTCCCCGAAGGACGTTGAGGACAGCATAGTCCGCCTCGCGCAAAAGGCGAGAGCGGCGGGAATGTATCTCGTTATCGCGACGCAGAAGCCCATCGTATCGGTCGTTACGGGACTTATCAAGGGCAATATCCCAAGCCGTATCGCGCTTCTGGTTTCCTCGAACAGCGACAGCCGCGTAATATTGGACGGTTCGGGCGCGGAGAAGCTGCTGGGCAACGGCGATATGCTGTATATGCCCGTGGGAGCGCAAAAGCCCGTAAGACTTCAGGGCTGTTATGTTTCGGACGGCGAGATAGAGCGCGTTGTGGATTTCATCAAGCAGACCTTCAAGGCTGAGTATGACGAAAGCATAATCGCGGAAATAGAGCGTCAGGCTGAAATGGTAAGCTCGGGCGGCAAGGAAAGCTCATCGGACGACGACCTCGGCGACGCGGAGCAGGACGACAAACTGGAAGAGGCGATCGAATACGTTATCGAAGCGGGGCAGGCGAGCACATCATCGCTTCAGCGGCGATTAAAGTTAGGCTACGGCAGGGCAGCTCGTCTTATCGATACGATGGAAAAAATGGGCGTTGTCGGAGGCTATGAGGGTTCAAAGCCGCGTCAGGTGCTTATGACGCGTCAGGAGTGGTACGAGCGGAAAATGCGCGAATGACGAATTGTGAAGAAAATCTGAATTTTTGCCCGTAACCACTTGAAATTTATTTCATAATGTACTATAATGGTAAATGTTGAAAACTATATAAAAATGTTAGGCTACGATTTTCGGTTTACAACAAAGCAATCGTTTTTTAGATGATAATTCGTTGGTACGACGCTAAAAGACGAAACATTTTATCAACATTCATTCAATGCGACAGTTTAGGAAAGAAGGGAAAATATGCAGCATTATTTTCGGGGTGACGCGGTATGAGCGAATTAAGACCACCCAACAGAAACGGCGGACGCAAGCCGAATTATCACAGCATACCCGTTAAAACAAAGCAAAGCTCAAAATCGGGGAGTAAGAACGGAGGGAGATCCGGCGGCTCAAAATACGGTATGCCGAAAAGGCAAAAGCTCCCCACACCCGTTATTGTCACAAATGTACTTATGGTGTGTGTTATTCTGGCGGTGTGCGGGGTCGTTTTCGCCATTGCGTTCAACAATATAAAATACGATAAAGCGGACGCTTCAAAAAAGCCCGCTGACCCTGTATCCTCGGTGATCGTTTCATCGGATGCTCCGGGCGCGGTAAGCTCCGTTCCCGCGGTAAGTTCCGCTCCGGAAGCAAGCTCTGTTCCGGTCAGCACGGCGGAAACGTCAAGCGACGCGCTGATGTCGACATCCTCGCAAGGCACTGTTGCGCCGCCCGTCAATGTGGATTTCGACAAGGAGTTCTTTAAGGACGACCTGTTCATAGGCGACAGTATCTTTACGGGGCTTTATCTGTATGAGTACCTCGACCGCGCGAACGTTGCAGCGGCAGTCGGTTATACGGCATACGGCGCACAGGCGAAGCCGTTTGACGAGAGCTACTATCCCGGTACCGCGGTGGAGTACGCAAAGAAGCGGCAGCCAAAGCACATCATAATTATGCTGGGCTCTAACAGCCTAAGCCCGCAGACCGATATGGATGATTTCGTGACGGGGAACAGAGGCTTGATAAATCAGCTGAAAAAGGAGTGTCCCGACAGCGATATCTGCGTATTGTCCGTACCTCCCATCACCGCGAACAGCTCTTTGGCAAGCTATTCTATGATCACCAACAGTATCATCGACAACGCAAATTCCAGGATCAAATCCTTGTGCAGCGAGCTGGATGTTAAATATTACGACATAAATTCCGTTTTGAAGGACGAAAACGGTTATTTCTCCGAAAAATATGCCGAAGCTGACGGAATGCACTTCTTAGGTTCCACCTATCCGGTTCTGCTTTCGGGAGTGCAAAAGGTGCTGGAGCAATAATATGAGCAAATGAAAGGATGTACTTCTATGAGGAATAAAATATTTACATTATTGGCTGCTGCTGCGATTTGCGTGTCGCTTACGGGCTGCGGCGGAAATACTCAAAGCGGGGGATCGGCAGGCGCACAAGGCTCGTCGGCGGCAAGCGCAAAGTCCGCGTCCGAAAAGGCGGAGGCGGTTATGAGCGCCGTATCGTTTGAAACGTACGATAAGAAAGAAGTGACGATGAAATCGGTATCTCAATCGCAGCTCAAGGATATTCTGGGTGTCGACGATGCCGATGTTGACGAGTTTGCGGCGTATATCTGCCCTGCGGGGGCAGTCCCCGATGAGTTCGGAGTTTTCAACGCAAAGGACGCGGACGCGGCGGGAAGAATAAAGGAAAAGCTGGATAAACGTGTCGAGCGGCAGCGTTCCAGCTTTAAGGACTATACTCCGAAGGAAATGTACAAGTTTGACGACTGCTTTGTCGAGGCAAACGGAACGACCGTTATCTATTCGATCTGCGCGGATAATTCAAAGGTGAAGGAACTGCTGAAATAAATTGTGTTCGAGGTGAGATAAATGGCTGTTGAATGCGGTGTTATTGCGGGAATATTTGTGTTGTTCGTGCTGATCTTTTTCAGAAGAGGTCATAATGAATGGGCGCTGGCAACGCTTCCGCTTATTCTTCTGCCGCTTGCGGACTTCGTGTTGGAGATCGTAGTTGTAAAGGCTCTTAAGGTCGAGGTGACGGCGTTTGGCGCAATGCTGACGCTCGTTATCGCTGTGGCGGCATCGGCGGCTTGGATAGGCGCCGTGTCGGGTGTGCTTAAAACAAAGCATAACAAGCGCACAGCCACGTTCTTTGTGACCATTTCCAACGCGTTTAACATATTGCTTGCGGCTATTGTGATATTGGATATTCTTTCTCGCGCTGAGAAGCTTGAGGCAGTAATTCGTTGAAAATGATTTCCCCGCCAATTTGTGCGGGGAAGTTCTTGTTCGGATCACCGGGTCAAACTTTCTTTTTCCTGCGGCAAAATAGCTTCATTGCTGCGGCTTTTTCCGCTTTTTTCAGAGTGTTTCCCGTAA
>DILZ01000016.1:12487-16028 GCA_002425305.1 Ruminococcaceae bacterium UBA5579 | reverse complement strand
ACCACATAGGAACCTCTCGCCTCCGCGTGGCGCGGCAGATGAGGAGTGATTGGCCACATATGGTTCAAGATCATATCCCCCTCAAGCTCGCTTATCGAAAACCGCATTGAAGCGTTATAAAGCGCGATATTTGCGTGTTCGGCGGGGTGCCGGTTTTGAATCTTCTTGTGATTTTTTCTGTCATAGAAGAATAGATCGTGCAGCAGTCCTGCGCGTGCGGCGGCTCGCGCGTTAAGGCGCAGCAGCTTGCAGAGCTTGAAGTTGTAGTATGAAACGTTCAGCGAGTGCTGAAGGCGAGAGGTTCCTATGTGGTGCGTGTGCTCTCCGAGCGCGAGAACGTCATTGCATTGCAAAATGTCGCAGATGTATGAGAAAAATTCGCCGCATTCGGCGATGTCCCTGCGGGACAGAATAGCTTTTAGCATAATGATACCACCTGTTTTTCTTAGTCGGTTTTATATAGTTGACCGACCGATTAACTTTATTTTAGCTTATTTTCGCTTAAAATTCAAATGTAAATTTTGGCAGTTTTTCACGAATTTTTTGGAAGATTGTTGTAAAATTTGATGAAGTTTACGTTTTCGCCATTAATATATTGTTTATTTTTACAATATTTACCACATTTGATTGATAATAATTCTTGTTATAATATCGAAATTGTGCTTGTGGAAACAATTTTGTTGAAAATCAACAAAAAAAGCCGCGCGATTTTTGCATTATTACCGTGCTTGTAACTCTTGTAATAATTTGCGTTTTGGTGTATAATTAGATATAAGGATATACATCTTTAATAATTTGTAACAATAGGCGGAGAATTCTGCCTAAAAGTGTTTTTGGTAAAAAGCTTTTGGAGGTGCGATTATTTTGAGCAACTTTAAATGGATGCCTTTGGCATGTTTGAATTTATCGGCGGCAAACCTTGCCGCGGCGGAAAAACTCCGCAAATTCGGATTTGTGGTGAATTGCAGCGAGTTCGGTCAGGAAAAATATACCAAGGCGTCGTTGGGAATATATGATGTATTGGCAAATAAAGAAAATCCCAACATACTTATAATTTCCAATTCAAACGGGATATACAGTTGGTATAGGGTGCTTGTTACCGGCATTGGCGCGGATTTCAAGATAATTACCGGCGCGCCGAATCCTCTTGTGTATTTTAACGAACACGGCGGCGGATTGTATATTGTGTCAAGCGATACTCTGTTCAGGGAGAACGCTTTGAAGGCCAATCTGCGCGGCGGATTTAAATGGGATCTCGTCATTATTGACGAGGAAATGAACGAGGATGTTCCCGATTACAAAAAATATAAGGCAAACTTACCGTGGACGTCGAAGAAATTGATGATAAACGCTCCCATTCCCGCGAAGAACGACGATGATAAAGCGGCGCTTGTTGATCTTGTGAGCTCCGTGCTTGGCGACAGCGAATTTGCCGGCAACGTCGATAAGATAGATTTCAGCGTTTCCTCTTCGCGGATGAACGAGGAATCGCCGGTTATGAGATACTTCGACACCGCAGTTTATTCCGGCGGGCAAAGCCGCAATGTTTCGTTTGTGGAGTATGGTTTTGACGAGGAAACGATGAATAATCTCCGCCGTCGCGTTGATCTGCGGTCGGGGCTTCCCGTTTACCGTTTCTTCGGAAATGTTTTTGAACAGTATGACTGCGAGAAGTTTGAGAAGGAAAAGAAGATATATTTAAAGCCGTTCTTCGGACGTTCGGACGTCGAGGATATTCGCGCATTCGACAAAAAGCTGGACAGCCTGCTTAAACTATGCGAGGAAACGATGGCAGACTCTGACAGCCGCATTATGATATACTGCTGTGAGAGGAACACGCTGGAATATCTCAATAAGGCGCTTTCGTGTGTGTACGGCGCGGATGTTTGTGTGGCGAGAGATGAACTGATGCGAAATGACGACTTAGTTCGCAAGCTCTCCGTAAACAGCGGCGCAAGCGAGCCGAGAATAATACTCGGCACGGACGCTTTGGGAACGGCGGGCGACGGCATTGAGAATATTACCTGTGTAATTAATTATGAGCTTCCGTTGTCGCCGGCGGTTCTTGAAAGAAGAATGATACGCCACGGCAGCGCGAACGAAACGAACAGAAGATTTATCATCTTCCGCGATTCCAACAAGGTATTCGATTCCTGCCTGCTTGATAAGGTCCTGTTTTTGCAGCTGGAGGAAGCGTTCTGCGGGATACTCCCCACACGAAGCATACTGCTTGACATTCCCGAAAAGGCAGCGTGCATAAACGGGCTTATCGCGGATCTGAAATACACGCGCGATTTCGCAAAGCAGGTGGATAACTGTCTTGACCTTATCAAGAAGGTAAAGTGCGAATATGCCGTACCGGAAACCGCCAAAATAAGCAACAGCAAGCAGTTGGCGGATTTCGCGAACACAATGCTTACGCGCTTGTATAAGCTGTTGGGAATAGGCGAGAACTCCTCGGAGGGTGACATTACCAATGCAGTGAATTCTCTGGACGGCTTGTGTATAGTA
Organism: Ruminococcaceae bacterium UBA5579; assembly: GCA_002425305.1. Lineage (GTDB taxonomy): Bacteria > Bacillota > Clostridia > Oscillospirales > Ruminococcaceae > CAG-115. The sequence continues at coordinate 13,517 of DILZ01000016.1, read as the reverse complement.
GACGACGGAAAGCTGGAGAAAGCACCCGGCAGAGAACAGATGGCTGCTTCGTTTGAGGACGACGGATACACAAATCTTCCGTTCGCAATGGAGGCTGTGATAGGTCTTGCGGATGCGAAGGCGGCGATAGACGAGCTTCACAAGGGCGAGAACTTCCACTTGAAGATAAAGCAGGAGATAAGCGGTCTTGAGGATTGCATACAGTATTCCGTGCTTTACGGCATTTGGAAATACAGGGCAAAGGAGCAGGATTCCAACCGCTCGTTCAAAGACTATATTAAAATATACAACGACGGCATTTAAATAATTGAATAATGTATAATGGAGAATTGATAATTGCTGTACGTGACGGATACAGTGATTATACATTGTAAGTTTTCAATTAAACATTGCCTTCCGCGCGGGCATAAGCGTTGAATTTGCGCGGAGAAACGGGGATAAGGATAATGAGCGGAAGCTATGACGCAGTTGAAAAGCTGCTTGGTGATTTTTTTGAACGCAATACGGCGGGCGACAAAGAGGGCGCGAGGGCTGTTGTTGAGGATATCCGTCAGAGATTGAAAAAGGGCGAGTTCGACAGCGCACCGTTTAAGGAATACTTTAATAATCAGTTTGCGGGCAGAGGCGCGGCGAACGTCAACAACATCTTTAAGGATTATCCGAGGGAATCTATAGTAAGAGAGCTGCTTCAAAACTGTTTTGGGTGCGATTATGACGATCCCGGCATCAAGATAATGATCGAGTTCCTCGATGAGGGACAGGTAAAGCTCACCTACAACGAAACGGGCTTTAGCCTTGAACAGGTTTTCTACTATCTTTCGGTAGGACGAAACGAGGGCGATAAGAAGCGCGAAGGTCGTTTCGGCTTGGGTGCTAAGAGCGTTTTCGCGAATGTTGATTGGTTCAAGATGCGCTCAAACGAGTTCTCGCTGCGTGTGGTAAACGACGACGGAACGCTTAAGGTTCGCGAGCTGGAGCTTAACGGTACGCCGACCGCGCATACCGAGGTAGTGTTCGCGCTGCCGCTTTT
>DILZ01000016.1:12263-12416 GCA_002425305.1 Ruminococcaceae bacterium UBA5579 | reverse complement strand
GAACCTCAAATCCACCGATGAGGAAGAGTGTAAGGAAAGAACCTTCAATATAGCGATCATCAACTACGGCAAGCCTGAGGTCGTTTATAAAATTCAGCAGTTCTCCAAAAACGAGAATGATATCCCGAAGGTGCGTTTCTCCGAAAACGGCAA
>DILZ01000016.1:10055-12166 GCA_002425305.1 Ruminococcaceae bacterium UBA5579 | reverse complement strand
GTTCGAGCTTACAGGCTTTGTAAACGCTGCAAATCAAAAATTCGTTGAGGATCAGTTGTCGGCGTTTTTCGTATCCGTGCCGAACAAGTTTATCACCAATAACCGTTCCGGCATCAAGTATGATTCGCTGGAGGAGTGCTCCGAGAAGATAGAGCAGGGCATCCTGTCCGTTACCGAGGAGTACAAGCGCCTGTTCGTTCTCGAGCTTGTTCAGCGCGAGGATAATGCGGAGCGTTATATGCTGCGTCCCAAGCAGTATGTTTTCGAGTTCTTCTACAATTATATAAACAACAGCGCTATCGTTAAGGGACTTCGCGATAAGTTCAGCGACAGCGTATCCATACTGTTCCCGAATTCCGAAGATCCGGTGCTGTTTGCGTCGCTCCGCGAAAAGGGATTCTTTACGGAGAACGACAGCGTTTCCAAGGAGGATCACCTTGACGGCTCTGCCGCAAAGCAACTGTTTGCGGACATTGACAGTATGAACAATTGGTACGGCAAGGACGATGACCACGTTCTTGTAGCAAAGTATAATTGGGTCGTTCCCGGGACTGACGAAGGCGGACAGGAGTTCCTCTATTCGTTCTATCATAACGGAAGCCAATTCTTTATGTCTTCCGACGGCGATAAGAAGATCAAGGACTATGAGCTGTCGGCGAGCTTTATCAGCATAATCAGCCTCAAGCTGTCCGAAAGCATCGTAAACGGGCAAGTCACCGACGAGGACGCTTTGGCAAAGACGTTCGATATCATAGACGAAATGTTCGGCGAGAACTATCGTATTTCTATGAAGTATTTCCAGCTGGTGGTAAAATCGGGCGCTGCGCAGATACAGTTTGAGATATCGAAGATAAATATCGGAAATCTCAAAAAGGCGTACGACACTCTTGCGGCGCACGAGATGAGATTTGAAAATCACCAGATATTCAATCAGATATCCACGCTTATGGTAAACTCGTTCACCAACGGCAAGGATACAATTCAGTTCCTTAAGGAGATCAAATCGCAGGGCGGGGATATCACGCTTGCGTTGGATATCAACAAGCGTTATCGCTTCTCCGTTTACGGAAAGCAGTTTATGATACCGCCGAACATCTCCACGGCAGATCTTCTTGATATCGTCGGCGATGTTTACGCGCTTATCGAAAGCGGCTTGCTGAATAACCGCGAGTTCGACTTTATGTTTATGGCGGGTCGGTTCAGCTTTGATATTCAGGAAGTTCTTTCCGTGCTGCCCGAGGCGGGGAGTGCGGAAGATGCGGAAAAGCTGCTAAGCAAGATGTATGTGTGCGATCTGGGGCTTAATAAGATCGTTCTTCTGGACGGCAACAATAAGCTGAAAAAGATCGTTGATATATCCACACCGATATCCGCCGAGGATAAGGCAGGCGCGGCGAAGTTCGTTATCCTGCGCGACAATATGACAAAGCCGCAGTATGCGGGATTTGCGGAGTTCATCCTTACGGGCGAAAATAAGGATCGTCTGCGCGGATTGTATTCCGGCACCGAAGAGCCGAACCTCGTTATCATCGACCAGCTTCCGTATTACTACAAGCCCGTGCCCGTGATAACACGCGCCGAGTTTGATAATCTGCGCGAACAGGTTCGCAGAGTAGCGCGTTATGAAAAGAACAATCCGAAGGCGTACCGCAATTATTTCGCGCGCGATGTCAACGCTAAGCTTTACGGCTACGGCGGCGTTTGCCCGTGCTGCGGATATGAGACCGGTATTTTGAACAGCTTTGTTGTGAAGAAGTTCTCGATAGGTCTTATGAACGGCGAAAAGGAGCAGAAGTTCAACTTTGCGCTGTATTTGTGTCACAATGACGCGGATACTGCCGCCGGTTGGCTTATCGATGATGTCAGCGTCGGCGGAATGACGCCGTTCCGTTGGCTTGAGGAGATATCCGAGATAGAGCAGATACCGCCTGAGTTCCTGTATTGCCGCATAAAGTACCGCAGACAGCTCTGCTATGATATATGCGAGCCGAACGCTAACGGCAATGTTCCCGTTGAAACGGTATTTGAGGGCGCTCCCGAGGTGTTTGACGTAGTATTAAGCCCGATGATGGCGGCAAAGTGGTTTGAGGACAACAGCGGAAATCCGCCCG
>DILZ01000016.1:9247-10000 GCA_002425305.1 Ruminococcaceae bacterium UBA5579 | reverse complement strand
GTCTGCACCCGCAGCTCCCGTAACCAAGCCGAAACCCGAGGAAATAGATATCGGTTCGGCGATCATTATGGACGAACCCGCTGCTCCAAAACCGAAACCCGTATCCAAAAAGCCGGTAGGGGTAGAGCCTATGATGCCGACTACAGGCGGTTCAGCGCCGCACAAGCCCGCTTCGCAGCACTCCGACAGAGTGATGAAGCCGCGTTATCCCGCGCCCGAGGGAGTTACTCCCAGAATGCCGAGGACAGAGCCTATGCAGGGCGATAAAAAGTAAATTACAAGCCGTCCCGTGGAAAAGCGGGGCGGCTGTAATGTTATACTTTGAAAAGATTTCCGCGTTACATTTTTTTCCGCTTGACAACGCTATTGAAAACTGATATAATTAAAAAAGGGATATTTTATATTTATTATTAGGAGTGAACTTGATGAGCAGTAAAGTATTTAGGTCAATAATTTCGCTTGCGGTCTGTGCGTCACTGTTGTGCGGCTGTTCCGCTAAAGAAAATAAAGCTCCGGTTTCGTTAAGCGAAAGTGTAACGACTGTTTCTTCGTCGGATACCCAAAGCGAGTCATCGTATCGGACTCCGAATACATATACGAGCGTGGATTCAAAACCGATATCGTCAACGACCTTGCCTGTCACGTCCGTGACGCAGTCATCGGAACCGACGTCAACAACGTCATCGTTGGAACCAATACCTACGCCAACGTCATCGTCGGAATCAATACTTACATCAACGCCGACATCAACAT
>DILZ01000016.1:0-9127 GCA_002425305.1 Ruminococcaceae bacterium UBA5579 | reverse complement strand
CGGCGTCGACATCAAAGCCAACATCGACATCGACGCCAACGTCGGCATCAACATCAACGTCGACATCAACGCCTACACCGTCGTTTTCCGGAATTGATGATTACACGTCAAAATGGGGATATAATCAGATAGATGATAACCAGAAGGAAATATATAAACGGTTTTTTAACAGCGCGAAAAATCTCACAAGTGAATTTGATACGTCAGATCTTTTAATATACTACAGTGATGTCAACACGGCATATTGGGCGTTTGACTATGATAATCCGCAGTTTTTGGAGCTTGGGAGCGGCTTTTCATACAGCTACATACTCTCGACAGGCGTTGTGAAAAGCGTTGAGATTAAATACAGCAGAACGGNNTGCCGATATAGATCACGGCAAATTTAACAGCGTAGCGAAGAACGTTTTGGCGGAAGCGAAAGCTAAACCCAACGACTATGAAAAGCTCAAGTATGTACACGATTGGATCATCAACAACACGAGATATATCCAGGGTGATACTGACTTTGAAAGTGAGGCGGACGGACCGGTCGTATACGGTAAGGCTATCTGCGAGGGCTATTCTAAGGCGTTTATGTACTTCGCACAGTCCCTTGGTTTCCCGTGCGTGTGCGTTATTGGCGGCGCGGGCGGCACAGGGCATATGTGGAATATGGTGAAAATCGGCGGACAATGGTATAATGTTGACGCTACCTGGGACGATCCCGTGATGTCTGACGGAAGCCAGATGCTGCGGCACAGGTATTTCCTGATAAGCGATTCCGAACTTCGCAAGGATCACAGCGTCAATAATCCGTTTGCTTTGCCGTCTGCGCCGCAAAGCTACGCACAATAATGATCGTGGAGGGAATTATGGCAAAACGTTTTGATAACGATAAGAACAACAAAAAACTCGAACGCACTATCAGGCGCAATTGGATCATTATGGGCGTGACCCTCGCCGCAATAATCGTGCTGTTTATTTATTCAAGCCGCGGCGGCTGATGAACAGTTGATAGTGTATAGTTGAAATTTAATACGCGCCGGGCGAATATAATGCCCGGCGCGTTTTATTCAGTCGCCCAAATCGCCGTATCTGCCGTTAAATACCCGAACGCTTTTCGATATACGAACGCTTAAAAGCCTGCTTTCAATAATGCTGAAATATTCGGTGCGGCGGCAGTGAACGCTTCCCATAGCTCCCGGATCGATGTCGCAGTATTCGATGCAGCTGTGACCGTCGCTCTCAACGTGCGATACGGTCACTCCGCCGTGATTTCTCAGGAAGAACAGTCCGCTTGAAATAAAATAGCACGCAAGCACCGCCATAAAAACGCCGCGAAAGAATTTCGTGCCGTTTTTTGCGCGGAATATCATAAACACAACGGGCACAAGCCACAGAACGATCGACAGATAACCCTTTATTTCAACAGGCTTTCCGTAAGCAAGAACGACGCTCGCTGCGCTTATAATGAGATAAACAGTCTGTTTTTTCATATGTTCAGACGACTTATCGCAGATTGTGCCTTGGCGCGGGGAATGCTGAAATAGGCGAATTTATCCTGGTTTTCGTCGATGTATCTCTCGTTTTTAAGGAAATCCCGAAGCTGTTTAATTTCATTGCCCGATAACGCGCCGCTTTCCAAAAGCTCCGCCGCGGGCTTTACCGCCGAATAACCAAGCTCGTCAAACTCCGAAATATCAAGCTCCAAAAGCTTCCCCGATTGATACGCGGAGATGTTGTAACGCGCGATCGCGCCTTCAAAATTGCCAAAACACAAAATCGCGAACATTACCGTAAATACCGCAAAAGCAGCCTTCCATATCACAAAATTGTGTATCTGCAGCGCAATTATCAACACAAATATCAGTGCCAACAATATCATAAACCACGATGTGTAAACGCGAAGCAAGGTCATTCCGTATTCATCGATATACATCAGCATTTTTGTGATCGCCGTCGCAATAATAAGCAAAGTGAACAGTGAAATTGCGACAGTGTAGACGCGCAGTACAAGCGGTTTCACATCGTATTCGTTTCTTTTTGTGAACGTTTGGATAAGCGCTATGACCGCAAGGTTTATCACCGCTATCGCGCAGAGTTCAAAAAAACCGCGGCGTGCAAATGCCGAATAGTCCAGCGTTTTATTAATGGCATTTGCAATGTTGACGAACTGCGTTATGACATAGACAAGATAGAATACGCAGATAGGCGTTACCGCGAAATATGAGGCGATCTGGGGCAAAATGCGGTATTTCGGAGCTGTTTCGCTATATGCGGGCGCGGTTTTTTGTACTGAGAAAAACGTGCCGAAAAGGTATATCGCTATCGGTATTGCAAACATTATTTCCCAAAAGAGCGAGGGGGAAAGGGTCGGGAGGTGTTCGGTAAAATTGTGCATAGAATTTGAGAAAAGTTCGTCCGAGCTCATTAAAAGAACCACAACAACAATAGTCAGCGGCATTGCGATAAGCAGTCCCAGCAGCGCGTACGGTATTTTTCTGGAGCGCGATTTTTCGTGGAACACCGAGAACGCGCTTTTGGGCTGACGCGAAAAATTCTCGAAAGGCCGCACAAAAACGCTTTGCAGCAGATCGGAAATAAAATGCCGTCCGAAAAGCTCCGCGCCGCTTATCGCTATTGTCAGGTAAAGGTACAGCGCGAACGAGAATAGCGACGCCAAAATGTTTATGAATAAGCTCGCGCTGAATATCGGAGTAAGGCAGAAAAGCTCCGCAACTCCGAAAATAACCGTGTGCGCGGGTTTTATCTTAATGGATTTAACTTTTACAAAAGCCGCGCCCATTATCCCGAAAAGCGCCCATATTATTCCGCCCCATACGCCGCCGAAATATCTCACGGTAAAATGAGTGAAAATAAATCCCAATGCCAGACTTGCCCAAGCGAAAACCGCGTCCGAGGTTGGTATTTTCGGCTGTTCGGCGGACGGCATTTTTGTGTAATTCAGCTCTTCCATATCAGTTCTCCGTTTCTTCAACAAATTCCAACAGATCCCCCGGCTGGCATTTCAGCACCTTGCATATTTTGTCGAGCGTGGAAAAACGCACCGCCTTCGCCTTGCCCGTTTTCAGTATCGAAAGGTTCGCCGGGGTGATGTCAATCATCTCCGCAAGCTCGTTCGAGGATATCTTGCGCTTCGCCATCATTACGTCTAAATTCACAATTATCATTTTATATCACCTCAAATTGTCGCGTCGTTTTCTTCGCGTATCTCAACGGCTTTCTTGAAGCAGTTTTTGACAACTCTCAGGATAAGCCCGAAGAATGCCGCTGCGAAAACTATCGCGAACGCGAACGGTCTTAAAACGGCAAAGTAGATAAACGCGAGAGCCACCCCGAAGCAGCAGTAGGAGATTATCCGCAAAAGAGTGACGTTTTTCGTGATAAACGGCTGTCCGTTCCCGATGTTTTTCAGCAGAATATCAAGACATACAAGCACGCACACCGCGAACGGCACGCAGCAGTAAAGCGTTATCAGAAGCGGAGCTATGACGCTCTCCGAATGTAAGTGAACGGTTTTTTCGTTGTAGTGATTTGCGAGCATCGGCGCGAAAATACAGCACGCCAAAACGACTGCGTAGCAGAACTTCACAAGTATCCGCGAACAGATAAGCGATTTGTCTTTGTTTTCCATAATAGCCTCCGTATTTTTTTGTTATGTCTATTATAGCACATTGATTTTTGTTTGTCAATAGTTTTTTATCGAAAATCAATATTTTTTTATTGACATACTTTTTATGACGATGTCGTGGAGGTTTGTTTTGGTATTGCTTTTTTTATTTGGATATGGTATAATAAAGAGAAAGACATTAAAGCGATTTAGGACAATAAATCGGAATTTAAAAGAGTTACTGATAAAAGTTTACAGGAGGAAATCATATGTTCGCTGAAGTTTTTCAAGGAATTATGATGATTCTGTTTAGTATTGGAATATACGCTTTGGGATTATATTTTTCAAGAGATAAAATGAGATTTGGAGCATATATTCGGTGTTATGGAACTATAGCTGACGCTGATCCAACAACCGGAATCGTTATTGTGTCATACGAATTGGACGGAACAATGTATTCGGCACCTTGTAACGAAGAGCTTCGTGCTAAAACAGACGGTTTACCTGAAGTTGGACAAAATATTTCTGTGATGATTATGCCCGATGAGCCGGAAAAGCCCATACATATTATTTATCAAAGGCAAATGGGGAAAGGATATAATGGAATCAGAAAGTATCTTGATGCCGGCAAAAAGAAAAATGTGCGAAGCTGTATTTTATGTGGTACCGCTTTTTTGGTATTTGGTTTACATCAGCTTTTGGTTGGTTTTAGAATTATATAATGTAAAACAGATGCTATCTGTGAAAAATAAAATGAAAAGCAAAGGAAGATAACTATGCAAATTCCGAAAAGAATAGCGGGCGGGCTTATAAACGCGCTTAAAGGCGGCGTAGTGCCTCGTGTTGGACTGGGATATATCGCGGTGGGACGCGACAGCGAAATAAACGCTCTGCTGCACGATGTGGCGATAGCGGAGGACGGCGGCGCATTCTTCCGTTTTATAGTGGGAAAGTACGGCAGCGGCAAGAGCTTTCTGCTGCAAACGATGCGCCAGCACGTTATGGACAGAGGCTTCGCGGCGGCGGACGCGGACTTATCTCCCGAACGTCGGCTTATGGGAACAAAGGGTCAGGGTCTTGCGACTTACCGCGAGCTTATGATGTCGCTTTCCGTAAAGGCAAAGCCCGACGGCGGCGCGCTGTCGCTGATACTCGAAAAGTGGATAAACGGAGTGCGTTCGGAGGTTATCGAGGACGGAATGTCGCCCGATAACGCGTTTTTCGACTCGGAGGTCGAGCGGCGGATATTTTCCAAAATAAACGGGCTTAACGATATGGTTCACGGCTTTGATTTCGCGGCGGTCATCGCGGCGTATTACCGCGCGTTCTGCGAGGGTGACGACGAAAAGTCCGCGAAAGTCGTGCGTTGGCTGCGCGGCGAGTACACAACTCGCACCGAAGCCAAAGCCGATCTCGGCGTGAACGTCATTATCTCGGACGACAACTGGTACGACTACATCAAGTTGATGTGCGCATTTCTCGTAAGCGCGGGGTATAAGGGCTTGGTGGTAATGATAGACGAGCTTGTGAACGTGATGAAGATACCCAACTCCACAACTCGGCAATACAACTACGAAAAAATACTGATGATGTATAACGATTGTATGCAGGGCAAGGCTTCGCATCTCGGCATTATAATGGGCGGAACGCCGCAGTGTATTGAGGACACACGGCGCGGTGTGTTCAGCTATGACGCGCTGCGTTCGAGATTGGAGCGCGGACGGTTCGCAACAGATGAAGTTCACGATATGCTGGCTCCGATAATCCGCTTGAACCCGCTGACCTATGAGGAGCTTACGGTGCTTACGGAAAAGCTCGCCGAGATACACGCGGAGCTGTACGGTTACGATCAGCGAATTACTCTTGAGGACAGAATTTATTTCGTCAAGGCGGAGTTCGAGCGTATCGGCGCACAGACCAACATCACACCGCGCGAGATGATACGCGACTTTATAGAGCTGCTGAACATCGCGTATCAGAACCCCGACAAGACGCTCCCGCAGCTTATGGGCGAGGAGGAGTTCAAGTTCGCCGAGGGCGAGGGGGATAATTCGGACGGCACGGACGGGTTCGAGGATTTTGAAATATGAGGGGCTGCATAAATAAAAAGAGCGTTTATATTATGGCGTCGGTATTTGTGTTTTCAATTCTTGTAAACCTGATAGACGCTGTTATCAAGCCGAATTATTTTGTCAAGATACCAATCAAGATCCTTTTCTTTCTGGCTTTGCCGATGGTCTTTTTTATCGTGAATAAAAAGAAATTCGGGGAATTTAAAAAGCTGTTCGTTTTTAAAAAGCGCGGCATTATAAAGTCCCTGCTGCTTGGAGCGGCGGTCTATGCGGTGATAATGGCGGCGTATTTTCTGCTTCGGAACACGATAGATTTTTCAAAGGTAACATCGAGCCTTACGGAGAGTATGGGGATCACCGCGGATAATTTTATCTGCGTTTCGCTGTACATTTCGCTGATGAATTCGTTTCTGGAGGAGTTCTTTTTCAGAGGCTACGGGTTTATCACGCTCAAAAAATACACGAACCGAAAATTCGCGTATATTTTCAGCTCGTGCGTATTCGCGGTGTATCATATCGGTATGCTTATCGGAATGTTTGGCGTTGGCGCGTTGGCGCTGCTTCTTTTCGGACTTATCGCCGGCGGCTGTATTTTCAATTATCTGAACGAAAAAAACGAAAATATCTATTCGTCGTGGTTTGTACATATGTTCGCGAATTTCGCTATCAATACTATCGGAATGATTTTGTTCGAAGTGCTGTGATGTCGTTTGTCGTGTAAGGAAATAAATTTATGGAATGTATAAATAAAGAAGACAAAAACTCCGCAGAGTGGCGTTGGTGTCTTGTCGGGAATATCGTGGAAAAGCACGAGTTCGGCGAGGCTCACGAGCTGAAATACGGCACAAAACATTTTCGCCCCGGAGCAAAGGTGTTTATCAATTTGGTGTACGGCGGAATGGGACACGAGCATATCCTTGTGATAGGCGTTCCGCGACATATGAAAAATTACATCGAGGTCGTTATCCGAAGAAAATTCGTCTGCAATTTTCGCGTGCAGAGGGTGTATAAACCCGCTGTGTTAAAGATGATGAGCGATTCCGATTGGGATTGGCGGGATAATTCCGATGATACCCGCAAAACTTTGGAGAAAAGCGCCGAATGGATGAACGCGGCGGCGGAAAACGACTTGAATTTGTGAGGTTTTATGGAGATAATAAATTACTTTGAAAGCGATAATAAACCGCATTGGCTCGCCGAGATCAAGAAAAGTGATTGGGGTGCGGCTCCCGTGCTTGCGGAATTTCTGGAGAACGGAACGTTCTCCGAAAAGCTGGGCGACGGCGTTTTGCTTTTGCTGACGGACGGGGATAAGCTCGTTTCGTATGTGACTTTTTCGTTTCAAGACTGCGTTGACGATAAGTCGCTCTACCCGTGGATAGGCTTTGTGTTCACGTTCCCGGAGTACCGCGGTCACAGATATGTCGGGCGGCTTATCGCCCGCTGCGAGGAGCTTGCGCGGGAGCATAACGTAAAGAACGTCTATATCTGCACCGACCACACGGGTCTGTACGAAAAATACGGTTACGAATACAAGGAAAACCGCGTTGATATTTACGGCGAAGATAGCAGAATTTACGTCAAGAGAATATAGATTGGAGGAATATATACTTGTGGAGATAAGCATATATAAAGCGAATTATGAAGATCTGCAGGAAATTCTGCAATTACAATATCTTGCATATCAAAGTGAAGCGGATTTGTTCGGAAGCAGAGATATACCGCCTTTAAAACAAACACTAGATGAGGTTATCGGCGAGTATAATGCGGGAATTGTTCTCAAAATGCTTGATAACAGCGGAAATATTATTGGTTCGGTACGGGCGACGGAGGATAAGGGAACTGTGTTTATAGGTAAATTAATGGTTCATCCTCAACACAGATGTCACGGGTATGGAACAAGACTTTTAAATGAAATTGAACGGTATTTTCCGGATAAACGTTACGAGCTTTTTACAAGCACGCGAAGCAAAGACAATATTCGATTGTATCAAAAATCGGGATATAAAGTATTTAAACATAAAGCTGTCAATGATGAGTTACAGTTTGTATATTTGGAAAAAAAGCGAATTAAATAATTTCCGATTTGTTGGCGGCGTTAGCAGAATTTATGTAAAGAGCATATAATACGATGAGGGGAAATTCCCTCACTTCAAAGCAAAGGAGTTGATAATATGTTCTTTTTCGGATTTGGCAGACGCTCTAACCGCTGCTCGTCCTGCGGACGTTCCGACAACAGACCGCACCGCGACAATGACTGCGGCTGCAGATAATATATAAATTNNTAGAAGCCGTTTTTGAGAGGAGCTTACGGACAGTCTATGGATGTTTTTTACAGATACGCGCCGTTTGTTCAAGACTACATCTACCGCAACAAATGGGACGAGCTTCACGAGATACAGGTAGCGGCGGCGGAGGTTATTTTCGACACGGAGGACAACCTTTTGCTGACCTCGGGCACGGCGAGCGGCAAGACCGAAGCCGCGTTTTTGCCGGTGCTGACGCAGCTTTGGGAGAACCCATCGGGGAGCGTGGGGGCTTTGTACATCTCGCCGCTGAAGGCTCTGATAAACGACCAGTTTGAGCGGCTGGAGGAGCTTTTGGAGNNGGAAGCCGATATCCCCGTGACGAAATGGCACGGCGACGCGTCGCAAACTCAAAAGAAAAAGTTGTTGAAAAGTCCGCGCGGCGTTATGCAGACTACTCCGGAGAGCCTTGAAAGTCTGCTTATCCGCAACAGCTCCGGCGCGTATCGGCTGTTTTCGGACTTGCGTTTTGTGATAATCGACGAGGTGCATTACTTTATGGACGGCGACCGCGGCTTGCAGCTGGTGTCGATCCTGGAACGCTTGCAGCGGATAATCGGCTTCGAGCNNGAGCCGCGCCGTATCGGGCTTTCCGCGACCCTCGGCGACCCGACCAACGCCGAAAAGTGGCTCTCAATGGGAACGTCCGCGCACTGTATCACCCCGAAAGTCACCGAAAAGGGAAGGAAGGTGCGGCTGTCGGTGCGGTTTTTCCCCATTGCGCAGAAAATTCCGCACAAGGACAGTAAGGTGCTGATCGAAAATTACTATAACTACTTATATGAGATAACTCACGGCAAGCGGTGTATTCTGTTCTCGAACAGCAAGGGCGAGGTTGAGGAGAACATCGCGCATCTAAAGCGGATCTCGGAGCAAAAGCACGGCAGCGACTGCTATCTTGTTCACCACGCGAATATATCTCCCGCTCTGCGAGAGTTCGCAGAGCAGCAAATGAGGTCGGGAGAACTTCCCATTTGTACGGGCGCGACCGTAACTCTTGAGCTTGGCATAGACCTCGGTCATCTGGAGCGCATAGTTCAGACGGGCTGTCCGCTGACAGTCTCGGGTTTTGTTCAGCGGTTGGGGCGCACGGGTCGGCGCGGCGGAACGGGGGAGATGTATTTCGCGTTCCGACA
>DILZ01000140.1:4277-8342 GCA_002425305.1 Ruminococcaceae bacterium UBA5579 | reverse complement strand
AATTCATAGTTATCCTGTGTTGCTTAAGAACCTATTTAAATATACAACACCTAATTAATATCTCCCTTTTAGAACACGATTTGAACTCAACATCAAATCCTCAATATGATTTGACAAATAACAACACAATCATATATAATTATAATGTATCATTATTTTTAGGAGGAATGATTGAATGTTCGATCTAACAACGCAAATCACAGCCTTTTTAAGCTACTGCAAGGACAGAAAGGTATTAAGCAACAAAACAATAAAAGCATATGGCACTGATTTAAACCAATTTGAAGTTTATTCTCATGGCTTATTTGACAGGAAATCAATATGCAGCTACCTTTCATTTCTGCACAACGCCTTCAAACCCAAGACGGCTCGCCGCAAAATTGCAACACTTAAGGCGTTTACACACTACCTCATGACCGAGGATATAATTGAAACCAACCCATTTGATAAAATAGACACTTCTTTTCGTGAACCCGCTGTTCTCCCAAAAACAATTCCTCTTAAAACAATTGAGGCAATTTTGGCAGCTGCATACATGCACTTGGATTCAGCATCAACATTTTATGAAAGAAAATCGGCAACAAGAGATATTGCAGTTCTGGAACTGCTATTCGCAACAGGTGCGAGGGTAGCCGAGATTTGTATGTTGACTTCGAAAACCGTAAACATGTCTGACCACACCGTGAAATTTTACGGAAAGGGGTCTAAAGAGCGTATTATTCAGATCGAAAACACCAATGTTCAAAGATCCATCGAAAAATATCATCAATTATTTGAACATGAAATTTCAGCATGCGGTTATTTCTTTGTCAACAAGCTGCACAATCGTCTGACCGAACAATCTGTAAGATCTATGATAAATAAATATGCGTCGCTTGTGAAAAGCGATATACATATTACTCCCCATATGTTCAGACATTCTTTCGCAACGTTTCTCCTTGAGGAGGATGTCGATATACGCTATATTCAAAAACTATTGGGACATAGTTCCATCGCCACAACTCAAATTTACACTCATGTTTCCATGGCGAAGCAAAAAGAGATTCTTTCAGCTAAGCACCCCAGAAACAAAATAATGGTAAGTGATGAATAATTACATTTATTCAACGTTGGACAATCTTAATTATATATTATAATATACTTTTGCTTATTCGTCAATACCCTTTTTGCCTTCGTTGCGCAAGATGTCGAAATCCTGCGCAACGTGTAATTATTTCATTTAATTTTCTAAAATTCGCAGCCGATTTTTATGCACTTTCACGAATCCTTGAAGCTTCAATTTGTTATCCAAATACTTATCTCACGTCACTAAGTGATCCAGCGATATAGAAGCATTTCAAATCGTTAAAGGCGAACGGTAAATTTTGCGCACACGATTTTACACAAAATTCTCCCCCTCGGCAATTAACTTTGCCGAGGGGGTATTTACCTTTGCAATTTAATGAGCGTCAGCCGGTTATGCTCTCTTTATTTTCGGGCGAGCCGCAATGCAAACGAATATAACGCCCGCTCCTGCCAACAGATATATCAGTCTTGCAATAAGCCAAACAGAATTTATTGCGAACTCGGGCTCGCCGTCCGCACCGACGGGCAGCGTCAGCGGATACGAGGAAAAGAACCCTCCGCCGAACAGGTCGAACGCTCCCGTCACTCCGAGAAATCCCGCAATGAAAACCGCGGGCAGCAGCGCGTAGATCAGTCCGCCGTGAAATCTTCCCGCAAGATGCCCGATACCGACCGCGAAAACAAAGCACGGTATGATCTCGAGCAGTGCGGGGATAATGAAAGCGCCGAATCCGTAATATCCGAAAAACGCCGCGAAAAATACCGCTCCGAGCAAGCTGTCAACAAGGCATATTATCAGGAAGCATACGCCGAGCACCGCCGTTCTTATCAGCAGCGTCTGCGCGTAGGTCATCGGCGCTGCCGCGGTTAGTATCTCGACGCGCTTCTGCTGCTTGCCGTAATATCCCGCCTGAAGAAGCAGGACAGTGATAATCGCGATCGGGAGGGTTTTCCCGATAAATGCGCAGCTGCTCCACACCGAAAACGGCGCGGTGTAGGCAATGCCCTCAATTATCTCGGTGGTGAGCACATACCACGCGAATACCGCGTTTACGGCGAGCATTGCGATAAACAATCCGCTTGTAAGCAGACGTTTCAGTTCATATCCAAATACTTTAGTCAAGCTTCAAGTCCTCCTCCGTAAGTCCGCAGTAATCTAGAAACTCCTTATAAGTGAACCCATACTGATCCCTTTTCTCGTTGTAATCGGAAAAAATTTGCTTCAATACCGCGTCCATCTGCTCCTCGCCGCCCAAAAGATCCTCCGCTTTAAGCAGCATAAGCGGCATACGCCTGTATTGGTTGACGATCTTGTTTAAGCCGCTGAGCCGTTCCCTGTAACGTTCGGGCAGCTTTTCAAGGTATTCCGGGTGGCGGTTGTAGAAGTTACGGTTCTGCTCCTCAACATATTTCTTCCAATTGTCGACATAGTATTGCTTGGCGTAAAGCTCGCCGTATTTTTCTTTTACGATCCTATATGTCGTGTAGACCGTAAGCCCCTCCGCAGACCACAAGCCGTCGTCCTCGCACCACATTCCGACGCCGCCCCACCACTGATGTATCATCTCATGGAGAAAGGTCTCTGTTGCGTTTGTGCCCTTGTTAGGGTCGCTCAAGGTATTCGGAGAGATAGCGCCCTCAAGCCATGTTGACGTACCTTCTGCCGCATATCCGCCACTTGTCGTTGAACTCAACTGAAACAGCGTGAACGAACCGCCGCCGATATAACTCGGTTTTCCGTAGTGCTCAGTGCAGTAATTGAAAACGTCGCATATCGACTGCCGCACGTCAAATTCTTCCACGACGGAGCGGTAGATATCTCCGTATATAAATCTGAAGTCATAGTCGTTTGACGAGAATTTATCCGTTACATAGTGACCCGCAATAAAATTGTAAATATAATCCACATCCAACACTGCCCTGTATGTTCTTGTTCCGTCGCCGTTATCGGTAAAGTCGGTAAGCTGTTTGCATGATATAAACGGAGTCAAGTCAACGGGGAGCGTGACCTCCAAATTTGCTTTAGTAGAGATATAGTTTGCAAGCATGGGCGAACGGTCGGTGTTTTGCAAGAAGATATAATCACTACCGATAGATGTTTTCACCGACGGAATATAGCACCGTGCGTCCGTCGGATATCCGCCGTATTCTATTATCAGATTTTCACCGTTTTTGTCGGGCAGCTCGAAATAAGTGTCATATTGTCCGTTTATATCCTCCTTAACGGTTCGGAAGCTTACGGGCTCGCCGCCATATGTCATGCTTTTGATCTTATATCCCGCGTTCAGTCGCAGAATATTTTCACCCTTTACGACCTTTGTAAGCTGAAATTCCGCTTTTCCCGACAGCGTTCCCAGAACGGGATCGAATTTAAGAGAATAATCAGCTTTGGTAATAGGCTCCGCCGTATTCATATATTTTTCAATATATTCGTACTCGTTCTCCAGATCAAATTCCTCGGAGCCATGACCGATAAACGGCTGAACGTTCCACAATATCGCTCCCGTTACCGCAAGTGCCGCCGCGCTTACGGGCAGATATACCTTTTTCAGTCCGCGCGCGAAAGAACCCGCAAGCCCTTTCTGATATTTCCGCCTGCATATAAGCGAGAACGCCCAGGCTCCAGCGGCAATACACAGCCAGACAAGCCGCGTATACGCGCCCAATCTCAAAAACCATATGTCGGGAAAGCCGTCCGAATATGCTCCGATCTTCGGGTTCAGCCACTGCATAAAGTAGTTCCTCTCGGCAAAGCGGCTGTAACTCATATACGCCAGTGCCGCGTACAGCACCGCGGACAGCTCCACACGGCGCGTGATACGGTATAAGCCGTCCGCGAACAGTATGGATATCCACCATGTCGGCAGCATAAATACAAAAAAGTTCATAAAGCAAAAGCCCGCGTCGAACAGGTATTCGAGCTTCGCTGCGGTGAAAGGAATATATGCGAGAGCGCACAAAAGCGTTACCGCCGCCGATATCGTCATCAGCGCCGCCGTT
>DILZ01000140.1:3829-4267 GCA_002425305.1 Ruminococcaceae bacterium UBA5579 | reverse complement strand
GAATCGGCGAGAATATCAGTTCCGCTGCGGCGCTGACGATCACCCTCGACAATAGCGATAACAGCCCACAAGACGGCCCCCGCCGCAGTCCCCGCAAGTACGGGGTTGCCGATATACAGATCCGACATCGACTCCGCAGTATACTCCTCCGCAGTAACAGGCTTGTACACCGTATATCCGAGAAGCAGCGAGCACAGGCAGAGCGCGGAAATGAGCCATATAAACTTTGTCAGCAGAAGCCGCCGCAGCTCAACACGGTACAACGAAAAAAATCTCATTGTCTGCCCTCCTTGTGGATACAATACAAATACGCGTCCTCAAGTGTAGGCTCGGCGCTCTCCGCGATCTTGGGCAGCTCCTCTGCGACAATGCGGCAGCGTATACCCTCGGAAACGTTCACCTTAGAAACAACATGGCAGCCCTCCGGAACGGAGTCGC